>JBQCFB010000221.1:0-23908 GCA_051959715.1 Pseudolabrys sp. | reverse complement strand
ATGGTCGGAGTGGCAGGATTTGAACCTGCGACCCCCACGTCCCGAACGTGGTGCGCTACCAGACTGCGCTACACTCCGACTGGCCGCGGTCTTATAACCGCCGCGCCCTTAAACGCAAGCGCGACCACCGGAAAAGCCTTGGACGTAGAACTCGCTACCAATGTTGTTGCCGCCGATGCCGCCGGCATCGCCGACACCGCCCGCTGCCTCGCCGCGGGCGGCCTCGCCGCCTTCCCGACCGAGACGGTCTACGGGCTCGGGGCGGACGCGGGCAGCGGCGAGGCGGTCGCGCGCCTTTACGCAGCCAAGGGCCGGCCCGCCTTCAATCCGCTGATCGCGCACGTCGACGGCCTCGCCGCCGCGCGCCGGGTCGGCGTGTTCAACGCCGATGCCGAAAAGCTCGCGGCCGCCTTCTGGCCCGGCCCGCTGACGCTCGTCCTGCCGAAGCAGCCGGACTGCGGCGTCTCGGATCTCGCGCTCGCCGGCCTCGACAGCGTCGCGATCCGCGTGCCCGCGCATCCGGTCGCTCATGCCCTGCTCAAGGCGGTCGGCCGCCCCGTGGTGGCCCCCTCGGCCAACCGCTCGGGCCATGTCTCGCCGACCACCGCCGCACATGTGCTCGGCGACCTCACCGGCCGCATCGACCTCGTGCTCGACGGCGGGCCGTGCGCCGTGGGCGTGGAATCGACGATCGTCTCCTGCCTCGGCGAGCCTTCGCTGCTGCGTCCGGGCGGCCTCGCCCGCGAGGACATCGAACGCGTTCTCGGCCACGCGCTCGGCCTCGCCGCCGTCCCCGAGGACGATGCGCCGATTGCGCCTGGCATGCTGTCCTCGCATTACGCGCCGAAGGCGGCGGTGCGGCTGAATGCCGGCGCGCCGCGCGCGGACGAAGCACTGCTCGCCTTCGGGCAGGCCCCGGCGCACACCGGAAAGACGCTCAACCTTTCGCCGCGCGGCGACCTCGTCGAGGCCGCCGCCAACCTGTTCTCCCACCTGCGTGCGCTCGACGCTTCCGGTGTCCGCGCCATCGCGGTAATGACAATCCCGCAGGACGGCCTCGGCGAAGCGATCAACGACCGGCTCGCCCGCGCCGCCGCACCCAAGCCTCGTGAGGTTCGCACATGAACGTCCTCGTCAAGAATGAACCGAAGCGGACCCTCGCGCCCGACCTCCTCAAGCGTTTCGCGGCCATCGTCGGCGAGAAATACGCCATCACCGATCCGCAGATGCAGCAGCCTTATCTCGTGGAGATGCGCGACCTGTTCCGCGGCCAGACGCCGGTCATCCTGCGGCCCGGCTCGGTCGCGGAAGTCGCACAGATCGTCAAGCTCGCCAACGAGACCAGGACCGCGATCGTGCCGCAGGGCGGCAATACCGGCCTCGTCGGCGGGCAGATCCCGCACCACAACGAGGTCGTGCTCTCGCTCAACCGGCTCGACAAGGTGCGCGAGGTCGATCCGATCTCCAACACGATGACGGTCGAAGCCGGCGTCACGCTCCAGCGCGCGCGCGAGGCGGCGGCCGCGGCCGGCCGGCTCTATCCGCAGCTCCTGCCGTCGGAAGGCACCTGCACCATCGGCGGCAACCTCTCGACCAATGCCGGCGGCGTCGCCGCCGTCGCGCACGGCATCACGCGCCAGCACGCAATGGGTCTCGAAGTCGTGCTCGCCGACGGGCGCGTGCTCGACGTGCTCAACAAGCTCAAGAAGGACAATACCGGCTACGACCTGCGCGACCTGTTCATCGGCGCGGAAGGCACGCTCGGCGTCATCACGGCGGCCGTGCTCAAGCTCGTGCCGCGGCCGAACTCGGTCGAGACCGCCTATGCGTCGGTGACCTCGCCGCAAGCGGCGGTCGATCTGCTCGGCATCGCCAGGGACCGCGCCGGCGGCGACATCACCTCGTTCGAGATGATGCTGCGCGCCGGTGTCGAAGCCGTGCTCAAGCACGATTCATCGAGCCGCGATCCCTTGGCGACGCCCTCGCCCTGGTACGTGCTGATCGAACTGTCGTCGCAGGCGCGCAGCGGCCTGCGCGAGACGATGGAGGGCATCCTCACCGAGGGCATGGAGCGCGGTCTCGTCACCGATGCGACCATCGCCGAGAGCATGGATCAGGCGAAGGCGTTCTGGCGCATTCGCGAGATGTTCGGCGAAGTGCAGCGCTACATGGGCGGCTCGATCAAGCACGACATCTCGGTGCCGATCGCGGCGATCCCGGCCTTCATCGAGGAGGCGAACGCGGCGGCGATCAAGCTGATCCCCGGCGCGCGGCCGATGCCGTTCGGCCATGTCGGCGACGGCAACATCCACTACAACATCAACCAGCCGGAAGACATGGACAAAGCGGCCTTCCTCGCGCGCTGGGGCGACGTGAACAAGGTCGTGTTCGCGGTCGTGAAGAAATACAACGGCTCGATCTCGGCCGAGCACGGTGTCGGCATCATGAAGCGCGACATCCTGCACGAGTACAAGGACCCGGTGGCGCTCGACCTGATGCGCGGCATCAAGAAGATGCTCGACCCGAACGGCATCCTCAATCCCGGCAAGGTCATCTAGTTCAAACCCCGTCATTGCCCGCGAAGCGGGCAATCCAGTAGCCCGCCGCCGAGGTGAGTATCAGTCGCTCGGATTACTGGATCGTCCGCTTTCGCGGACGATGACACCGAGGAGGCTTGTGGCTCGCATGCTATCGATTTCCGAAGCAACGCCGGCCGCCGACGACGCCGCGCTCGTCGATCTGTGGACGCGCTGCGGCCTGGTGCGGCCATGGAACGACGCCCGCGCCGACATCGCCCGCGCGCGGTCGAGCGGTTGCGCGATCATTCTCGCCGGACGCTTCGATGGCACGATCGTCGCCGCCGTTATGGTCGGCGACGACGGCCATCGCGGCTGGTTCTATTATCTCGCCGTCGATCCGGCGCAGCAGGGCAAAGGCCACGGCCGCGCCATGACGCAGGCCGGTGAAGCCTGGCTCAAAGCGCGCGGCTGCGAGAAGGTCATGCTGATGGTGCGGCCGGACAACCCCAAGGTCGCCGACTTCTACAAAGCCGCCGGCTATTTCGACCAGCCGCGCGCGCTGTTCGCCAAGTGGCTCGACGGGCGCGAGCCGACGCCCTAGCCTGCCCGCGTCCACATGCCCCTGCCCGGCGGTCAGGGCGTCCTGCAAGTGCCCATGCCCGACCCGGAAATATCGCGAAGTCCCATCGGCATCGTCGGCGGCGGCCCGATCGGGCTGATGCTCGCGCTATTCCTCGATCAGCTCGGCGTACGCTCGGTGCTGTTCAACAGCGCACCGACGACGCGCTGGCATCCGAAGGGCAGCACGCAGGGCGCGCGGACGATGGAGCACTTCCGCCGCCTCGGCATTGCCGGCGCGATCCGCGATCTCGGCCTGCCCCGCGACCATCCGACCGACGTCGCCTACTTCACCCGCTTCAGCGGGCCCGAGCTCGCCCGGCTGAGGATGCCGTCGGCGGACGAGGTCGCGCGGCAGGTGGCAGCGGCGCCGGCGACCGACCAGATTCCGGAACCGATCCATCGCGCCAACCAGATGCATGTCGAGCGCTTCCTGTTCGAGCACGCCTCGCGCCGCCCGAACATCGTCATGCGCTTCGGCTGGACCGTCGACAGCTACGCGCAGGACGACGGAGGTGTCAGCGTGCAGGCGACGCCGGAGCGCGGCGGTGCGCCCGAGCACTGGCGCGTGCAGTACCTCGTCGGCTGCGACGGCGGCCGCAGCATGGTGCGGCGCGGACTGGGCATCAAATTCCAGGGCGAGGCGGGAATCGAGCAGCGCTATTTCGGCGGCCGCATGTTCGCGACTTACGTCCGCCTGCCCGATCTCTACCGCGACCATCTCGGCCACCGCCGCGCCTGGCAGTACTGGGCCGTCAATCCGGAGGTTCGTTCCTCGCTGATCGCCGTCAACGGGAAAGACGAATTCCTCTTCCGCACGCAGGCGAGCGTCCCGGATCAGCCGCCGGAGGACGCGGTCGTCGCCGACGCGATGCGCCGCTGCGTCGGCCGCGAGACGCGCATGGAGATCGTCGCGCACGAGCCGTGGACGGCGGGCATGGCGCTGGTCGCGGAGAAATTCGCGGCGGGCCGCGTGTTCCTTGCCGGCGACGCGGTGCACCTGTTCACGCCGACCGGCGGCTTCGGCATGAACACCGGCGTCGACGACGCCTCCAACCTCGCCTGGAAGCTCGCCGCCATGGTGCAAGGCTGGGGCGGTCCGCACCTGCTCGCTTCGTACGAGACCGAGCGCCGGCCGATCGCGCTGCGCAACACCGACGCGGCGCGGCAACTCACGGCCAATATCGGCGGCACGAATGTTGATCCCGTGATTGAAGAAGAGTCACCGGCCGGCGCGGAGGCGCGCCGCAAGGCCGGCGCCATGCTCTCGACCTTCGGCGAGCAGTTCGCGTCGCTCGGTGTTCAGCTCGGCGCGCGTTACGACGGCTCGCCGATCGTCCCGGACGACGAGGCGCCGCCGGCCGACGATCCGATCACATACAGTCCGACAAGCATCCCCGGCGGACGCACGCCGCATGTGTGGCTCGATCCGACGCATGGCACGGGTGCATCGCTGTTCGATCGCCTGGGCGCCGGCTTCACGCTGCTGCGGTTCGGCAGCGTGGCGGACGCCTCGGAGCTCACGGCGGCGGCGGCCCGGGCCAGGATCCCCCTCACCGTCGTCGACATCGGCAATGCCGATGCGCGCGGCCTCTACGAGCGCGCCCTTGTTCTGGTGCGGCCCGACCAGTACGTCGCCTGGCGCGGCGACGAGGCCCCGGCCGACTCCGATCGCCTGTTCGCGCAGATCGTCGGCGCCTGAGCGCTCACTCGGCCACCGTCAGCTTCGCCTTCATGTTCGGGTGAAACTTGCAGAAATAGTCGAACGTGCCGGCCTTCTTGACGGTGAGGCTGCCGCTTTTCTTGGGCGGCAGCATCACGTCGAACGACTTGTCGGTCGCGGTCGCGGTATGCGCGAAGACGTCCTGGTTGTCCCAGACGATGGTGTCGCCCACCTTGGCCGTCACCTGCGCCGGCATGACCTCCAGGTTCTTCATGACGATCTTGATGGTCTCGGCCCGCGCCGGGACGGCGCAGACGATGCCGCAGAGCGTCGCGGCGATGATTGCATATCGTCCCGGCTGCATGGCGTCCTCCGGCTTTACTTCAACGCCGCGTCGACGTGCTCGGCGTGCTGCTCGTGGCCCTGGAAGATCTTGAGACCCGTCTGCAGCAGGCTCTTGAGCTCGGCATTGCTCGCCGACGGGATGAGCGTCGTCTCGAGCGCGCCGTTGACGGTCTTGTGGTAGGCGACCTCGTTGTCGACATAGGCCTTGTCGAAGGCAGCGCCGGAGAGTTTGGCGAGTTCGGCGCGCTTGGCCGCAGCCGCCTTGGTCAGCGCCTGGCTGGTCGGATTGTCCTGCGGCGTGACCTTCAGCTTCTTGACGAGCGCCAGCGCCTGCTTGTTCACCGCGCTGTGGTCCTTGACCATGTTGTCGGCGAAGGCGCGGACCTCCTTGTTCTTCGACTTCTTCAGCGCCTGCTTGGCGGCGGCGATATCCAGTTCGCCGGCCGTGTAGGCGATGTGCGCGATCTGCGGATCGGTGGGCTTGGCGTTCTGCGCCAGCGCCGGCAGTGGCGACAGGATGAGCGCGGCGAGCGCCGCGTAGGTCGTGACACGCATTTTGGAACCTCCCGTAAGCTGCATGCATCGATGAGCGTTGGATGCAGTAGCGCGCCGGAGGTTCCCGGTCAGGCCGGGCGGCAGAGAAGTTTGACGACCGCCTCCGTCATGCGCTCGCAGCGGCGGCCGCCGAACGGGAAGGTTTCGGTCAATGCCGGGCCGAGCTGGCGGTCGAGCGCCTCGCGCAGCAAGGTGCGGGCGCGGTGCAGCCGCGTCTTCACCGTCTCCGGCTTGAGCGTGAACAGTTCGGCCGTCTCCTCGACCGTCAGGCCCTCGACGATGCGCGCCACGAACACGCTGCGGAACGCGTCGGGAAGCTCGTCGATCGACCGCTCCAGAACGTCGCGGATCTCGCTGCGCGCCATGCTCCGCTCCGGATCGCTCACCATCGCCGACACCGGGAAGTTGATGATCTCGGCTTCGTTTGCGACATCGCCATAGGTCTCCCAGTCCAGCGTCGGTCGCTCGCGGCGGCGGCGGCCGAGCGCCTCGTTCAGCGCGATGCGGGTGAGCCAGGTCGAGAACGCCGCCTCGCCGCGGAAGCCGTCGAGCGCCGTGAAGGCGCGCACCCAGGCCTCCTGCACGACGTCCTCGGCTTCGGCGTCGTTGCGCAGGATGCTGCGCGCGAGCCGGAACAGGCGGCGGTTATAGCGGCGCGTCAGCGCGCGGATGGCGGGCTCGTCGCGCAGGCGAGCGAGTGCGACGAGCGCATCGTCGTCGAGCGCGTCGAGGTCGCCCGCCGTTCGGGTCTGGGGTCTGGGCTGAAGAACGGACATGGGAGTCTCCGGATTCAACCCCTTTGGATGCGGATCGCATCCAAAGGTTCCGCAAAAATTCAGAACAGGGCGCCCTGCCCGTCGTCGCTCGTCTTGCGACCGGCCCGCGCCGGGGCCGGCTTCGGGGCCTTGGCAGGCTTGGGCGGCGGCGGCGTCCGGGCCGACAGGTCGAGCGGCAGGACCAGCGCCGCATTGTCATTCGCCGTGCGGTTGACCGCGGTCGAGACCGGCCAGGCCTCGAGCAGGGCATCCGGCGCCGGCTGGATCAGCGCCTCGGCGGTGCGGGCATCGACCTCGCCGCAATTGAGCCAAAGATCGAACGCATCCGGCGCGATGATCACCGGCATGCGGTCGTGCATGGGCTTGAGCAGGTTGTTCGCGTGCGTGGTCACGATCGCGGCGGTGTCGACCGACTCGCCGTTCGGCCCTTCCCAGGTCTCCCACAGGCCGGCGAAGGCCATCGGCTGGCCCGACTTCGCATGGATGTAGAACGGCTGCTTCGGGCCCTTCCCCATCGCCTGCCATTCATAAAATCCGTCGGCCGGGATGAGGCAGCGCCGCCGCTTCATCGCCGCGCGAAAGGCCGGCTTGTCGACGACGGATTCGCCGCGCGCATTGATGATCAGCGAGAACTGGTTCGGATCCTTCACCCAGGACGGCACGAAGCCCCAGCGCACGAGCGCGAATTCGCGCTTGCCCTCGACGAGGCGCACGATCGGGATCGGCTGCGTCGGCGCGATGTTGTAGCGCGCGGGAAAATTGGGCTGCTCCTCGAAGCGGAACAGCGCCCGCAGCGCCTCCGGCGCCGACGTGATGGTGTAGCGGCCGCACATGGCTGAGATATCGGCCTTTGCCCGCGCCCGCGCAAGCTGGCCCGCCGCGCGGGGCCCGTGCTAGACCGGCACGAGTTTCCACGGAATTCCCGCCGACGTGGCCGACGACCGCCTCCATCCGCAACGCCCCTTCCTCGCCGTCAGCGCCGCGATCCTGCGCGGCGGCAAGGTGCTGGTCGTCCGTCGCGCCAAGAAGCCCGCGCTCGGCGTCTACACCCTGCCCGGCGGAGTGGTCGAAGCCGGCGAGACGCTCGAAGAGGCCGTCCGGCGCGAGGTGCGCGAGGAGACCGCGCTCGACATCGCGCCGGTGACGCTCGCCGGCCACCGCGAGGTGATCATCCGCGACGCGCAAGGCCGCACGGAACGGCACTTCGTCATCCTGTGCTTCGCATCGCGCTGGCTCTCCGGCGAGCCGCAGCTCAACGAAGAACTCGACGAAGCGCGCTGGATCGATCCCGCCGAACTATCCGGATTGAAGACCACAGAGGGATTGGCGGAGATCGTCGCCGCGGCCGCCGCGCGCCTGCCGGACGCCTGAGGCGGCCGCCTTGCGAACGCCGTACAGCAAGCGCATATCAGGCCGTCATCGCGGGGGCCTCCGGCTTTTGAACAAGCTTCTCACCTTTGCCGCCATCCTGATCTGCCTGGCCGCGCCCGCGCACGCCCAGCAGCAACGGCAGCAGCAACAGAAGCAACAACAGCAGCAAGAACCGGTGCAATCGCCGGGCGCCTCGCCGGCCGCCGCGCCCTATGACGGGGATTTGCAGCGCCTCGCCGAGATCCTCGGCGCGCTCGTCTACCTGCGCACGGTGTGCAAGGGCAACGACGCCCAGAAGTGGCGCGAGCAGATGCAGGCCCTGATCGATGCCGAGGCGCCGGACGGCGACCGCCGGCGCAAGATCGTCGCCAACTACAACCGGGGTTACCGGGGCTTCCAGCAGACCTACCGCACCTGCACCCCCGCCGCCGACCTCGCAATCCGCCGGTATCTGGACGAAGGCGCTAAAATCGCGCGTGAAATCACGGCCCGTTACGCCAATTAATCCACAATCCGGGCGGCGACGTTAACCTTTCCTTTATTGTGCCCTGTGGGGCCGCGTCCCGCGTGCTAGTTTCACAGCCGGGATTTGGGGCGGCGTTCAATTCCGAACGTCACGAGGAAAGACAGGACCGGATGACCACAGCAGGTCGTTCCGAGCACGCGCGCGAGCCGCTGCCGGACCACGAGCAGAAGCGCGTCGCGCTGGCCTATCTGCAGGAGGCCTGGGCGGAGGCGCTGCACGACGGCATTGACGGCGACTGCCTGGCGCAGGCCTGCCTGTTTTCGGCGCTGGCCGAATTCGTGGCGGTCTATGGGGAAGAAGCGGCCGCGACCTTCACCAGCGGGCTCGCCAATCGCATCCGCAACGGCGAATTCACGATCGAGCAGGCCCGGCAATAGGGCCTCGGCCGCGGCTCAGCCGTAGAAGCCGAAATAGCGCTCCAGCACCGACTCGATATCCGTGACGTAGAACGGCTTTTTCAGGAAAGCCATCACGCCCGCCGCATGCGCGCGATCGGCAATGGCGTTGTCGATCGTCGAGGTCATCATCACCACCGCGATCTTCGGATGCGCGCGCTTGATCTCGCTCAGCGTCTCGAAGCCGTTGATGCCGGGCATCTGGTAGTCGAGGAACACCAGGCTGAAGTGGCCCGAGCCGACCTCCTTGAGCGCGGCCAGACCCTCCGGCGCTTCGTGGATATCGAGGTTGAAGCGCGTCGCCTGCAACACCTTGCGCACGATGCTGCGCATGGTCGAGGAGTCGTCGACGATCAGGACGCGTGTCGGCACGCGCGTGCGCGCGCAGAGTTCCGCGTACTTGCGCGCCTCCTCGAGATTGGCCGGCCGCCGCAGCACGCCGTCGACCCGCTCTCCATTCTTCTGATCGTGTCCCGTCCCGCAGACGAAGATCATCGGCCGCGGCTGCCTGGTGCGCGCCGCGGCGAGCACCGCCGCCTTGGTGGCGGCCGGCAGCGCCGAATCGACGATGCAGATATCGGTCCCGATGCGGTTGAGGGTCGACTGCGCTTCCGCCGGCTCCTGGGCGAAAAAGTCGACCGGCACGGAAATATTGCCTGCGCCACGCAGCCAAAGGTCACGCTCGGCCGGCGGCGCACCGACCAGCAGCATGCGCAACGAGAGGATTTCGTCTCCCACAGGCATCATTGGCTCCCCGGGGCGTGCTTATAACCCGGTCCCAAGCCGCGTAAACGACACGTGTCTTAACTGACTGTCGTTACTTTTCAATTTCCGCTTGTCCCCGTGGATTGGGAACTTTGGGAAAGAACGCGACGTTCCGGCCTGCCATACCCGCCAAATATCGAGGTGTTATAATACCATAGCCGCTCCCGCCGGGCGCTTACGTTCCGCGGGGAGTTCTGGCAAGAACGGGCGTCTCCACGAGGACCGGAATGCAGGCAGCGCTTCTTCCAGACCGCGGCGTCGTCAGGGTTTCAGGCGACGACGCCCGCAAGTTTCTCAATGGGCTCGTCACCTGCGACATGGCCAAAGTCACGCCGGCGGCGGCGCGCTTCGCCGCGCTGCTGACGCCGCAGGGCAAGATCCTCGTCGATTTCATCGTCGCCGAGGCGCAGGCGGAGGACGGCGGCGGCTTCTTCCTCGACTGTCCGCGGGCGCTGGCGCCGGCCCTGGTCGAGAAGCTCAATTTCTACAAATTGCGCGCCAAGGTGATGTGCGAGGACCTCTCCGGAACTCTCGGCGTGATGGCCGCGTGGGCCGGCCCCGCCGAGACCGAATTCGGGCTCTGCTACGCCGACCCGCGCCTGCCGGCGCTCGGCGCCCGCATCATGCTGCCGCCGCATCTTGCGGCAGAGGCCGCCGTCGATCTCGGCGCGGCGCTCGGCGACGCCGACTCCTACGAGGCGCACCGCATCGCGCTTGGCGTGCCGCGCGGCGGCGCCGACTTCATGTACGGCGACGCCTTCCCGCACGAAGCCGACATGGACCAGCTGGTCGGCGTCGATTTCGACAAGGGCTGCTATGTCGGCCAGGAGGTCGTGTCGCGCGTGCAGCACCGAAACAGTGCGCGCAGCCGCGTCGTACCGGTGACGTATGATGGGCCGGCGCCGCTCGGCGGCCTGCCCGTGGTCGCCGGCGAAAAGGAGATCGGCATGTTCGGTTCGGCCGCGCAGGGCAACGGCCTCGCGCTGATGCGGCTCGATCGCGTTGCCGAGGCGGAAGCGGCCGGAACGCCGATCTCGGCCGGCGGCGTCGGCTTGAAGCCGCGCAAGCCCGACTGGGCGCGATTCGACTGGCCGGGGGCGAAAGCCTCATGAGCGCGCTGGTGCACGAGGACGGCCGCAAGCGCTGCCACTGGCCGAAGACCGACCCGCTCTATGTCGCCTATCATGACGAGGAATGGGGCGTGCCGGAATTTGACGATCGCGCGCTCTACGAAAAGCTCGTGCTCGACGGTTTCCAGGCCGGTCTGTCGTGGATCACGATCCTGCGCAAGCGTGACAATTTCCGCAAAGCCTTCGACGACTTCGAACCGGAGAAGATCGCCCGCTACCGGCCGGCCAAGATCGAAAAATTGATGGCCGACGCCGGCATCGTGCGCAATCGCAGCAAGATCGAAGGCGCGATCCTCTCGGCGCGGGGCTATCTCGACATCATGGAGAAAGGCCCCGGCTTCTCGGCGTTGCTGTGGGACTTCGTCGACGGCAAGCCGAAGCTCAACCGTTTCGCCACGCCGAAGCAGATCCCCGCCGAGACCGACATCTCGCGCAGGATGTCCAAGGAATTATCGTCGCGCGGCTTCAAGTTCGTCGGCCCGACCATCGTCTATGCCTTCATGCAGGCGGTCGGCATGGTCAACGATCATCTGACCACGTGCTTCCGCCATCCCGAATGCGCGAAGCTGTCGAAGCGAAAATGAGCAAGGCCCCCGCCCGCGGCAAGAACGCGCCCCGCGCCTGGCAGCGCATGCTGTCCGGCCGGCGGCTCGACCTGCTCGATCCCTCGCCGCTCGACGTCGAGATCGAGGACATCGCGCACGGGCTCGCACGCGTCGCGCGCTGGAACGGACAGACGCGCGGCGACCACGTCTTCTCGGTGGCGCAGCACGTCATGCTGGTCGAGGCTCTGGCGCGGGCGAAGGCGCCGCGGCTCGACGCGCGCGGGCGGCTCGCGACACTACTGCACGACGCGCCGGAATACGTGGTCGGCGACATGATCTCGCCGTTCAAGGCGGTGATCGGCGACAGCTACAAGGCGGTCGAGAAGCGCCTGCTCGGCGCCATCCACCTGCGCTTCGGCCTGCCGGCGAAGCTGCCGGAGGATTTGAGCCTGCTGATCAAGACGGCCGACCGCAACGCCGCCTGGCTCGAGGCGACGCGGCTCGCGGGCTTCGAGGAAGAGGAGGCGCGCAGATTCTTCGGCCCGCCGCCGAAATATTCCGCGACGCTGGTCCGCGATTACCTCACGCCGTGGCCGGCGACCGTCGCCGAGGGACGGCTGGTCGAGCGCGTCGAAACGCTGCTGCGGGCGCTGGCGCCGGCGCGGCACGCGTCATAGATAAGACGCAACAGCGGATAACATCCCGGCCATGATCCACGTCTGCTCGCTCGCCCGCCTTTACGCCACGGTCGAAGAGACCCGCGCGCAGCACGTCGTGACGCTGCTGCGGCTCGTCGATCGCGTGCAGTGGCCGCAGCACATCGCGCCGGACAATCACCTCATCCTGTCGGTCGACGACATCGTCGAGCATACCGACGGCTACACCGTACCGGCGGAAGAGCATGTCGGCCGCCTGATCGAATTCGCCCGCAAGTGGGATCGCTCGACGCCGATGGTGGTGCACTGCTTCGCCGGCATCAGCCGCTCGACCGGCGCCGCCTTCACCGCGGCCTGTGCGCTCAATCCCCAGCGCGACGAGGCCGAGATCGCGCACGCCATCCGCTCCGCCTCGCCGACGGCGCAGCCGAACCTTCGCATCGTCGGCATCGCCGACCGCCTGCTCGGCCGCAACGGCCGCATGATCCGCGCGGTCGAGGACCTCGGGCCCGGCAAGATGGCCGCCGAAGGTGAACCTTTCCGGCTGGCGCTCGACTAATCCAGACATCACGACGCCCGCGGTCCCGGTTCCCTCCGGGCCTGGGCGCCGTTAGCATTCATCCATGCCGAAGCAGCCGGGGGGCGCGCGATGGACGAAATCGTCATGGTTCTGCTGGGGCTGCTCGTGGTCCTGGCGTTTCCCGTCATCGCCATCGTTGCGTTGGTCACCGCACTGAAAGCGCGCGATACGGCGCGGCAGTTGCAGGCGCGGGTGACTGCGCTCGAAGCGGGCCGTCCCCCCGTGCCATCTGATGTCGTGCCGTTTGAACCCGCGCCGCCTGCCCCGGCGGCCGCGCACGAGCCGCCTGTGGCCGCCGCGCCGCTTCAGCCCGAACCGACAGCACCTTTGCCGTCGGCGCCGGTGAACGCGCCGGCACCGTCGACGACGCTCGAAGAGAAATTCGGCACGCAATGGGTCGTCTGGATCGGGGGTCTCGCTCTGGCCCTCGGTGGAATCTTTCTGGTGCGTTACTCGATCGAGCAAGGCCTGCTCGGGCCGGGCGTGCGCGTCATGCTCGGCGCACTGTTTGCGGCCGCGTTGATTGCCGCGGGCGAGTGGACGCGACGCCGTGAAATCACCGCGGGCCTTGCGACTATCCCTTCGCGGCACATCCCGAGCATACTGACTGCCGCGGGCACGGTCGCTGCCTATGCGACCGTCTACGCCGCTTACGCCCTTTATGGCTTCCTGGCGCCGCCGGCGGCCTTCGTCCTGCTCGGGCTCGTTGCGCTGGCAACACTCGCGACGGCGCTTCTGCACGGACCCGCGCTCGCCGGACTGGGCCTTGCCGGCGCATTCGTCACACCGGCGCTGGTCGCGACCGACGCGCCGAGTTACTGGGCGCTTTACGTCTATCTCTCGATCGTCAGCGCCGCCGCCTTCGGCCTGGCGCGCATCCGGCTGTGGCGCTGGCTTGCCATCACCGCGGTCGCGCTCGGCGCGTTGTGGACATTGGCCGGCGTCCAGTTTCCGAACGTCGATGCATTGGCCCCGCACCTGTTCCACGTGATTGCAGGCTTCGCGCTGGTCTGCGCCTTGATTGTGTCCGGCTTGCTCTATGGCCCGAGCGCCGATCCCGGAAAGATCGACGAAATCTCCTCCGGCGCGATCGGCGCCTACCTCCTCGCAGCCTGTGTGCTGGCCATCGCGAGCGCGCACGACACGGCGGCGCTCGTCGTCTTCGCAGTTTTGACGGCGGCAGCGATCGGCGTCGTCTGGCGCACCGAAGCCGCATCGGGAGTGCTGCCCGTCGCGGGAGTGCTGGTCATCCTCATGATGGCGCATTGGGCGGTGCCGACGATGTTCGCCGAACTCGTGCTCGATCCCGGCGTGACCCGCGGCGCCATTCCGGATCTGCCGACAGGAGCGGGATCGCATCTGACACTGGGCCTCGGATTCATCGCGCTGTTCGGCGCGTCGGGCTATGCCGCGCAAGGCCGCTCCGGCAATCCGGTCGTCGCGCTGCTATGGAGCGCGACCGCTGTCGTGACACCGGTCGCGATCCTGATCGCGCTCTACCTGCGCATCGCGGAGTTTGACCGCTCGATTCCGTTTGCCGGGCTCGCGCTCGTGCTGGCCGCCCTCAACGGATACGCGACCGAACGCCTGAGCAACCGCGAGCCGCGGGCCGGCATGGCCTCGGCGGCGGCGGTCTTCGCTGCGGGCGCCGTCGCGTCACTGGCCCTGACGCAGACCTTCGCGCTCGACAAGGGCTGGCTCACCGTCGGGCTTGCCTTGATGGTGCCCGGCATTGCGTGGATCTCGGAGCGGCGTCCGCTGCCGGCGCTCCGCTATCTCGCCGCCGCCGTGATCGTGCTGGTGCTGGTGCGGATCGGTTACGAGCCGCGGATCGTCGGCAACGACGTCGGCACCACGCCGATCTTCAACTGGCTGCTGTACGGCTACGGCGTGCCCGCGGCCTCCTTCTGGTGCGCCGGCTATTTGCTGCGGCGGCGCGCCGATGACGTGCCGGCACGCATGACCGACTCCGCCGCGATCCTGTTCACCGCCCTGCTCGCCGTCCTGGAAATCCGCCACTACATGAACAATGGCGACGTATTCCAGGAATCGGCCGCACTGGCGGAAGTCGCCATGCAGATCACCGTCGGCCTCGCAATGACCATCGGGCTGGAATGGCTGCGCGTGCGCAGCCGGAGCGTCGTGCACGACATTGGATCGCAGGTCATCGGTGTCTTGACGCTCGCGGCGGCCGTGTTCGGCCTGGCGCTGGCGCTCAACCCGGTGTCCACCGGGGATCCGGTTGGCGGGGCGTTCTTCAATCTGGTCCTGCTCGGCTACGGCATTCCGGCGGTGCTTGCGGCAATCCTTGCCCTGATCATGCGCGGCAGCCGGCCTCTCGCCTATCGCTACGTCGCCGCAACCGCGGCTGTCGCACTCGCCATCGGATATTTCACGCTCGAGGTCCGCACCCTCTTCCACGGGCCGGTCCTGACCGACGGCCTGACGACCGACGCGGAGCAATATGCATATTCGGCGGTGTGGCTGACCTTCGGCGTCGCTCTGCTGATCGCCGGCTTCCTGCTTGGATCGCAGCCGGCACGCATGGCGTCCGCGGCGGTCGTGGCGCTCACCATCGGCAAGGTCTTTGTCATCGACATGGCGGGATTGACCGGCATCTTCCGCGCGCTGTCGTTCATCGGGCTCGGCGCGGTGTTGGTCGGCATCGGCTGGCTGTACCAGCGGCTGCTGTTTCCGGCCGCAACCGCGGCGATGGCTTCCGGCGCAACCGGCACGGGGACTGGGAATGAATGAACGCGAGCGGCACTACGGCGTGGTCAATCCCGATGCGCTCACGGCGCAGGACGGCCTCGCCTTCCTGCGCGGCATCATCGACAACACGCATCCCAATCCGCCGATCAGCGAACTGCTCGGCTTTCATCTCGCCGAGGCCGATCCCGGCCGCGCCGTCTTCACCTGCCTGCCGGAATTCCGGCACTACAACCCGATCGGCAGCGTGCATGGCGGGCTCGCCGCGACGCTGCTCGATTCCGCGCTCGGCTGCGCCATCTTCTCGACGCTGAAGAAGGGCGAGACCTGGACCACGCTCGAGCTGAAGCTCAACTTCGTGCGCGCCATGACCAAGGACACGGGGCTCGTGCGCGCCGAGGGCCGCCTCATCCATCGCGGCCGCACCGTCGCGACCTCCGAGGGCGATCTCAAGGACGAGTCGGGCAGGCTCTACGCGCACGCGACGACGACGTGCATGATCTTCCCGGCGCCGGGCTGAATCGAAAACGCCGGCCCGAAGGCCGGCGTCCGTAACGGGCGATGCGCGAGGCTTACTTGTTCTCGGCGATCGAGGGCCGCAGGCCGAGCGGCTGCGCCGAGGCGTGGGCGCGGTGTCCGCTCGTCTCGCGCTCGGCATGCACCAGCGAGGCGCGCGCCTGGTGGCGCGTGAACTCGCACGAGGCGAAGCCGAGCCCGGAGACCGAGCCGCGGAAGCTGACTTCGCTCAGCTTCTCGAGATTGAAGCAGGGCTCCATGGGCAGGCCGCGCAGGCTCGCGCAGACCGACTCGCCCTTCACCCGCAGCGTGCCCGCCGGCAGATGCGCATAGCGCACGGGGCCCGAGCCCTGGAACTGGATCGAGCCGACGACCGAGCCGTCCGCATAGATGCGGCCCTGGCCACGTGTGCCTTCGAAGCAGGTGTAGTTGAACATCTTGCCGATGACGAAGCGGCGCGCTTCCTCGGCGGTCATCTCGCCGGCAAACGCCGGGACGGCGGCCAAGAGGCCGACTGCGAACGCTACCCCACGCAACATCACGAACACTCCGAAACCAACGCCACCGGCACTGACTGCGGCCCTGACGCAGAGCCTAGCGGATTATGCCGGCGGTTCGTCGCCAAATCCTGAACATGTTTACCCGATCTTGACCACGATCCGGCCCCTGACCTGCCCGTTCAGGATGTCAGCGGCGGCCTTGGGCACGTCGGAGAGGCCGATTTCGGTGGTCATCGCGGCCAGTTTTTGACGATCGAGGTCGGTCTCCAGCCTTTTCCACGCTGTTTTTCGCCGCTCCGTCGGGCACATGACGGAGTCGATGCCGTAAAGACACACCCCCCGCAAAATGAAGGGGGCGACCGAGCCCGGCAGGTCCATGCCGCCGGCGTGGCCGCATGCGGCCACCGCCCCGCCATAGCGGGTCATGGACAGGAGGTTGGCGAGCGTGGTCGAGCCGACCGAGTCGACCGCCCCGGCCCAGCGCTCCTTGGCCAGCGGCTTGGGCGGTCCGGCGAGGTCCTTGCGCTCGACGATCTCGGAGGCGCCGAGGCCCTTGAGATAGTCGGCCTCCTGCGGGCGTCCGGTGACTGCGTGGACGCTGAATCCCCGTTTGGCCAAAATGCTCGTCGCGACCGACCCCACGCCGCCGGCCGCGCCGGTGACGGCAATCGGGCCGCGGTCGGGCGTCAGCCCGTGACCTTCGAGCGCCATCACCGCCAGCATGGCGGTGTAGCCCGCCGTGCCGATCGCCATGGCGTCGCGCGTCGAGAGGCCCGACGGCAGGTGCACGAGCCAATCGCCCTTCACCCGCGTCTTGGCGCCGTAGGCGCCGAGATGCGTCTCGCCGCAGCCCCAGCCGTTGAGCACGACCCGGTCGCCCGGCTTGAAATTCGGATGCGAGGAGGATTCAACCGTGCCGGCGGCGTCGATGCCGGCGATCATCGGAAAGCGCCGCACCACCGGCGCCTTGCCGGTGACGGCGAGGCCGTCCTTGTAATTGACCGTGGAGTATTCGACGCGGACGGTGACGTCGCCGTCCATCAGATTGGCTTCATCGAAATCGGTCAGCGACGACTTTGTGCCGCTGTCCGCCTTCTCGATCACGATCGCCTTGAACGTACCCACGCGCGCCTCGTCGGTTGAATGCCGTTGCGGCATTCATGACGCGCGCGGGCACCCCGCGCAAGCCGGTCAGGCGGCCGCTGTGGCGGCGCGGACGACCGGTTCCTCGCGGATCGGCAGGTTGATGACCGCCGACACCACGCCGAGCGCGATCGACAGGTACCAGACCGGATTGTACGAGCCGGCATAGTCGTAGACGACGCCGCCGAGCCAGACGCCGAGGAAGCCGCCAACCTGGTGGCTGAAGAAGGCGAAGCCGAACAGCATCGCCATCCAGCGCACGCCGAACATGGTGGCCACGAGGCCCGACGTCGGCGGCACGGTCGACAGCCACAGCAGGCCGGTCACGGCGCCGAAAACGAGCGTCGTCGCCGTGCTCGGCGGCAGCGTGATGAAGACCAGGATCGAGGCGGCGCGCGCGAAGTAGATCGTCGAGAGGATGTAGCGCTTCGGCATCCGTCCGCCGAGATAGCCGGAGGCGAGCGAGCCGATGATGTTGAACAGGCCGATGGTCGCCAGCGTCCAGCCGCCGACCTGCGCCGAGAGGCCGCGGTCGACGAGATAGGACGGCAGGTGCACTGTGGTGAAGGCGAGCTGGAAGCCGCAGGTGAAGAAACCGACCACGAGCAGCACGTAGCTCCGGTGCGCAAAGGCCTCGCCGATCGCCTGCCGGAACGACTGCTGCGGAGCCGCGACCGTCGCCGTCGCCGCATTGCGCGGCGAGGCGAGCGCCATCGCCAGCGGCACGACGATCAGCGTTACGAGCGCGAAGATGACGAGCGCGCTCTGCCAGCCGAACTTGTCGATCAGCGCGACCGCGACCGGCGAATAGACGAATTGACCGAACGAGCCGGCCGCCGTGCCGGCGCCGAACGCGATCGATCGCCATTCCGGCGGCAGGAGTTGGCCGAAGGCGCCGAGCACGATGGTGAAGGACGCACCGGACAGGCCGAAGCCGATGAGCACGCCGGCCGACAGATCGAGCGTCGCGCCGTTGGTCGAATGCGCCATCAGCGCCAGACCGGCGGCATAGAGCAGCGTGCCGCCGATCAGCACGCGGTTCGCGCCGTAGCGATCGGCCAGGCCGCCCGCGAACGGCTGGCCGACGCCCCAGAGCAGATTCTGGATGGCGAGCGCCATCGAGAACACGTCGCGGCCCCAGTGGAAGTCCTGCGACATCGGCGTGAGGAAGAAGCCGAGCGCGGAGCGCGGCCCGAAGCTCACCATGGCGATGATGCTGCCGACGACCAGCACGACCGCCGGCGTCCGCCAACTCTTCGCGCCGCTCGAAACCGATTGAACCGTCATGTCCGCCGCCCAATGTGCTCGGCATCGCTAATTCTGCGACGCGGGACGCGGACCATACGCCTCGGCGAAACCATCACCAAAGCGAATATTCGTGATCGAAACGATATAGACGCTAGATGGGATGAGAAGCCGACATTGGCCCGCAAGCACTTGTGCGGGCTACATCTTGTTGAGGATTTCGGCTTCCTTGGCCGTCGTCCTGGCGTCGCCCCAGCGCGGCTCGTCGGCGCCGTCGCCCCAGTTTCGCGGGCGATAGAAGATCAGGCCGCCGAGTCGATCCATCCGCCGCATCTCGCCGATCCAGTTCGGCCGCGCCCACCAGTCGTGATAGTGCGTCGATTTCGCGACGTCCGCGATCCACAATTTGCCGTCGAGCGCGTCGCGGGCAATTGTCTTGGCGCGCTCCCACGCATCCGGCTCGGTGACGACGTCGGGCTTGCCGTCGCAGGCGAAAGTAAACTGACACGCGTTGCGGCGATCGGCGTTCTGATAGACGACGTCGCAGACCGTCTTCGGATAGAACGGCGAGAACACGCGGTTGAGCACGACCTGCGCCACCGCGATTTGCGCGCGCACGGGCTCGTCGCGCGATTCGAAATAGACGGCATTGGCGAGACACTTCTCGGCCCTGAGGCGCGCGCCGCCGGACAGCTTTAGCCGTTCCGCGGGCGACATGGGCCGCGCGTCGTCGCCGGTGACGACGCCCTTGGCGGCGATGCTCTTGCCTTCCTTTTCGACCACGGACGGCGGCGACAGCGCCGCGAGCTTGATGTCGGAACCGCGCGTGACGATCGGCGCCTCTCCCGGCGCCCAGGGCGCGATCGTCTCGGCCGGCGCAAGCGGCTTCGTCGCGAAGAAGACGAGCGACGTATCGCTCGCGGCCGGCGGCACGATGCTGGCCGCCGGCTTCTCCGGCGCCTGCTCGAAGCGGCCGTCGTCCTTCTCCAGCGTAGCAAGGATTTCGGATTGCGGCGCCGGCTTGACCGCGAGCAACGGCGGCATCGGGGGCAGCGGCTTCCGCCTGCGCGCGATCAGCGCGTCGCGTTTGGTCGAACGATTGACCGACGGAAAGCGCAGCGGCTCGCTGCCGTCGCCGAGCGGTTCGGCGCCGATCGAGCCGGTGACGTCCGTTGGATCGAAATTGGCGAGCGCATAAAGCGGCGGATGCGGAATGCGTGTGCCGAGCGGGCTCGGCATCGAGAAGGTCGCGGCGTGGATGGTGCCGAAGGGCGAGGCGATGAGATGTTCGCGCCAGCGTTGCGCGACGCCGGGCTGGTTGGCGAGCAGCGCACCGAGATCCTGATAGGCGACGGTGGTGGGAACCAACGTCATCAGCAGAGCGGCGAGGCCGACCCGTGCTGATCCCCGCCGACGGCGCCTCCGCGATTTGAACACGCGTCCGCTCACGCCACACCGCAACACGATGAACGCCGCAAACGCGCGGCCTTCGAAGGGTCCGGTTATGGCGCGATTAACCTTGAAAACCCGTTAACCCGCCGGGCCTCCGTCGGTACTCCTTGACGTTTGTTAACCCTATCGCAAGCGGTCCCCCGCATGATTGCGCAAATTTTTCGGGCGGCGGGGCATGGCGGATTTGGCGAGCGGAATTCCCGGCTGGGTCCTGCTGTCGGCGGGCCTCGGCGTGAGCGTGCTGCTCCTCGGCTTCGGCTGGTACCGCAACATCCGCGTCGAGAACCGGCGTCTGGCCGACGCCATCGACAACATGTCGCAGGGTCTGAACATGTTCGATGCGCAGACGCGCATCGTGCTGGTCAACCGCCGCTATCTCGAAATGTACAATCTGTCGGCCGACATCGTGAAGCCGGGCTGCACGCTGCGCCAGCTCATCGAGCATCGCCGGGATACGGGACTGTTCGTCGACGACGTCGACGCCTATTGCCAGCGCATCATCGGCAGCATGAAGAACGGCACCAGCACGCCGCACTACGTGCAGGCGAGCGACGGCCGCATCGTGCTCGCCAAGAACGAGCCGCTGCCCGGCGGCGGCTGGGTGTCGACGCACGAGGACGTCACCGAGCGGCGCCGCGCCGAGGAAGAGCGCGCGGCGAGCCGCGAGCAGGAAAGCCGCCGCTCCGCCGTCGAGACCGCCATCGCCGGCTTCCGCCCGATCGCCGAGCGCCTGCTCGGCAGCGTCGGCGACAGCGCCGCCGCCATGCGCACGACGGCGAGCGCGCTGTTCGGCTTCTCAGAGCAGACGACGACACGCGCCCACAGCGCCGTGCAGGCGTTCAACGCCGCCTCCGCCAATGTCGATTCCGCCGCCGCCGCGACCGACGAGCTGTCGCACTCGATCGCCGAGATCAGCCGCCAGCTGGCGCAAACCGGAACGATCGTCGCGCACGCGACCGACGAGGCGCGGCAGACCGACGACGAGATCGCGGGGCTTGCAACCGGCGCGCAGAAGATCGGCGACGTGGTCAAGCTGATCCGCGACATTGCCGGGCAGACCAATTTGCTCGCGCTTAACGCCACGATCGAGGCTGCCCGCGCGGGCGAGGCCGGCCGCGGCTTCGCCGTGGTCGCGGCGGAAGTGAAGTCGCTCGCGGTGCAGACCGGCAAGGCGACCGAGGACATCGCCAGCCACATCCTCGCGGTGCAGAATTCGACCAGCGGCGCGGTCGAGGCGATCCGCCACATCGCCCGCCGCATGCACGAGATCAACCAGAACACGACGGCGCTCGCCGCCGCGGTGGAAGAGCAGAATGCCGCGACCGGCGAGATCTCGCACAACGTCACCAGCGCCGCGCAGGGCACGAGCCAGGTGGTGGGCGTGCTCGGCGAGGTCGCACATGCCGCGACCGAGACGCGCGCTTCGGCCGAGGTCGTGCGCGACGCCTCGCAGGCGGTGGAGACGGCAGTCGCGGATCTGCGGCTCGAGGTCGAGAACTTCCTCTCCCGCGTGGCGGTGTAGAAAGCTTCCCCCTCTCCATTTGTCATGGCCGGGCTTGTCCCGGCCATCCCGATCGGGCGAGCAGAATGCCTCCCTAAACGAGATCGCCGGGACAAGCCCGGCGATGACGTAAATTGAGAATGGCGCGAACCGCTACGCCTGGCTCGCGGCCGTCTTGCCGAGCGCGGCCTGCGCCGCGGCGAGCCGCGCGATCGGCACGCGGAACGGGGAGCACGAGACATAGTCGAGCTTGGTCTCGTGGCAGAAGGCGACCGAGGCGGGGTCGCCGCCGTGCTCGCCGCAAATGCCGACCTTCAGCTTCGGCCGCACCTTGCGGCCGCGCTCGACGCCGATCTTCACCAGTTCGCCGACGCCCTGCTGATCGATCGACACGAATGGGTCGGCCGGCAGGATGCCGCGCGCGGTGTAGATGCCGAGGAAACTCGCAGCATCATCCCGTGAGATGCCGAGCGTCGTCTGCGTCAGGTCGTTGGTGCCGAACGAGAAGAACTCCGCGGTCTCGGCGATCTCGCCGGCCATGAGCGAAGCGCGCGGCAGTTCGATCATCGTGCCGACGTCGTATTCGAGCGTCGTGTTCTGCTCCTTCTCGACCTCGCGCGCCATCGCGTCGATGCGCGCCTTGACGAGGTCGAGCTCGGCCTTCGTGGCGATCAGCGGCACCATCACCTCCGGCACCACCGGCTGGCCGGTGCGCCGCGCGGCTTCGACCGCCGCCTCGAAAATCGCGCGCGCCTGCATCTCGGCCACTTCCGGATAGGCGATGGCGATGCGGCAGCCGCGGAAACCGAGCATCGGGTTGAACTCGGCAAGCTCCTTGGCGCGGTGCGCCAGCTTCTGCGGATCGGCGCCCATGGCGGCGGCGACCTCGGCGATCTCCTCCTCGCCGTGCGGCAGGAACTCGTGCAGCGGCGGATCGAGCAGGCGGATCGTGACAGGGCGGCCCGCCATGATTTCGAACAGCTCGACGAAATCGGCGCGCTGCATCGGCAGGAGCTTGGCGAGCGCGTTGCGGCGCGCGCCCTCGTCGTCCGCGAGAATCATCTCGCGCACGGCCTGGATGCGGCCCTCGTCGAAGAACATGTGCTCGGTGCGGCAGAGGCCGATGCCCTCGGCGCCGAAGCGCATCGCCGCCTTCGCGTCGGCCGGCGTGTCGGCATTGGCGCGCACGCCGAGCTTGCGCACCTTGTCGGCCCAGCCGATGAGCGTCGCGAACTCGCCGGAGAGCTGCGGCTCGATCATGTCGACCTTGCCGGCCAGCACCTGCCCGGTCGAGCCGTCGACGGTGATCGCGTCGCCCTTGTTGAAGGTCTGGCCGCCGACGCTGACGGTCTGCTTGGCGTAGTCGACGCGCAGCGAGCCGGCGCCGGAGACGCAGGGCTTGCCCATGCCGCGCGCGACGACCGCCGCGTGCGAGGTCATGCCGCCGCGCGTCGTCAGGATGCCCTCGGCGGCGTGCATGCCGTGAATGTCCTCAGGGCTCGTCTCGACGCGCACGAGGATGACCTTCTTGCCGTCGGCCTTCATCTCGGCCGCTTCGTCGGACGAGAACACGATCTCGCCCGAGGCGGCGCCGGGCGAGGCCGGCAGGCCGGTCGCGATCACCTTGCGGTGCGCGCGCGGATCGATGGTCGGATGCAGGAGCTGGTCGAGCGACAAGGGATCGACGCGCAGCACCGCCTCCTCGCGCGTGATCAGGCCCTCATTGGCGAGCTCGACGGCGATGCGCAGCGAGGCTTTCGCGGTGCGCTTGCCGTTGCGGGTCTGGAGCATCCACAGCTTGCCCTGCTCGACCGTGAACTCGAGGTCCTGCATGTCGCGGTAGTGTTGCTCGAGCTTGTTGTAGATGCGCGTGAGCTCGGCATAGGCCTTGGGCATCGCCGTCTCCATCGACGGCTTGTCGGAGCCCGATTCCTGGCGCGCGGATTCCGAGATTTCCTGCGGCGTGCGAATGCCGGCGACGACGTCCTCGCCCTGCGCGTTGATGAGGAATTCGCCGTAAAGCTTCTTCTCGCCGGTCGAGGGGTTGCGCGTGAAGGCGACGCCGGTCGCCGACGTGTCGCCCATGTTGCCGAACACCATGGCCTGCACGTTCACCGCCGTGCCCCAGCTCTCCGGAATGTTGTGGAGCTTGCGGTAGGTATTGGCGCGCTGGTTCATCCACGATGAGAACACGGCGCCGATCGCGCCCCAGAGCTGCTGGTGCGGGTCCTGCGGGAAAGGCTGGCCGAGTTCGTCCTGAACGCGCTTCTTGTAGCGCTCGACCAACTCCGCCCAGTCGTCGGCGGTGAGATCGGTGTCGAGCGAATAACCCTGCCGCTCCTTGTGATGGTCGAGCAGTTCCTCGAAGTGCTCATGGCCGACGCCGAGCACGACGTCG
>JBQCFB010000220.1:0-4693 GCA_051959715.1 Pseudolabrys sp. | reverse complement strand
CGCGGCGTGCTCCCGCTCCCCGCGTGCGGGGAGAGGGTTGGGGTGAGGGGGCGTATCCTTTCGCCCGCGCGTATCGAAGTGCCCCTCACCCGACCCGCCTTCGCTAAAGCTTCGGCGGGTCGACCTCTCCCCGCAAGCGGGGAGAGGTGAAGATCAAGACAACGGCATCAGCTTGCCGCCGACGGGAATTTCCGGCGCGGTCTTGTTCTCGGCTATCACCAGTTCCGACTTGCCGTTCTTGCGTTGCCATTGGCCGGCGACGAGCGGCGTCTTGGTGACGTTCTTGACCGGCTGCCCGGTCCACTTCACCGGACCGACCATCGACTTGTAATCGGTGGCGACGATCGCATCGAGGATCGATTTCGGATCGGCGGGGTTCTTCGCGCGCTTGAGCACGTCGATTGCCACCTCGAACAGTGCGTGCTGGAAGCCGATCGGCTGCGTCCACGGGCGCCCGGTCGCCTTGGTGTAGGCATCGGTCAGGTCCTGCGCGCTCTGGCCGGTGAGGCCGGACTTGAACGGATGGTGCGGCGTCCACCACACCTCGCTGGTCAGCCCGTTGCCGCGCTCGCCGAGCGAGTCGATCACCGAGGGGAAGAGCAGCGCCTTGCCGATGGTGACGATCTTCGGCTTGAAGTTCTGCTGCGCCGCCTGCGCCCAGAAGGTCGAAAAGTCCGGCGGGATCATGTTGCCGGTGACGATCTCGCAATGTGCCGCCTTGAACGCGGAAATCTGCGAGGTGAAGTCGTTGTTCATCACCTGGTAGCGGCCGGGATCGATCAGTTTGTATCCGGCCTGCGCCAGCGCCGGCGGCAGGCCGAGCTTGGGATCCCCCCAGGCATTGCCGTCGGCATCGTTCGGGAAGAGGCCGCCGACATTCTTGTTGGTCGGCAGTCCGTCCCACAGCGCGAGGAAGGCGCCGATGACGTCCTCGAGCCCCCAGAAGAAATGATAAGTCCAGGTGAAGCCTTTCTTCGGATCGCCCTTGCGGCCGAAGAAATAAGGCTGCCACGGACCCTTGGGGGTGATGCAGGGGACCTCGTTGATCTCGGCCTGATCGGCGACCGGATTGGTCGTGTCCGGCGCCGCCGAGGCGACGATGAGGTTGACCTTGTCGCCGAGGATGAGTTCGGCGGCGACATCGGAGGCGCGGCTGGCGCTCGACTGGCTGTCCTTGGAGACGATCTCGACCTTGTACGTCTTGCCGCCGCTCTCGAGGCCCTTGGCGAGAATGCCGCGCACCTGTTCGAGGATGAACGCATCGGCCTCGCCGAAGCCGGCGAGCGGGCCGGTCTTCGGGCTGACGTGCCCGATCTTGATGACGGCCGACTGTGCTTCGGCGGGGATCACACGCAGCACAGCCGGAGCCGCGACAGCGCCGAGGCCCGCCTTCACCAGCGCGCGGCGCGAGATCGTGTTGCGGTTCATGCGTAACCTCCCGGTCGTGAGCGCCGCATCCGGCCGATCGTCGCGCGCGGCGTTTTGCAGATGTTGCACCAGCTTTGAGCGCAACGCAGCCTGGAATCTTGACGCGGCCTGACCCGCAATACGGGACCCCGCACGGGCTGTTTTCCGCACGCCACATGGGTATGGTGGCGGCCCGACCAATCGACCGCGCCGCATCATCGGCCGCAAACACGTGCCGACATGAACGTCCTGATCCTCGAAGCCCATGCCGACAGTTACGCCGCGCGGCTGCGTCAGGCCTGCCCGGAGCTGTCCGTTCATCCGGTCGAAACGGTCTATGCCGTGAAGGATCTGGCGACGTTGCCGCTGAAGGCGTCCGACATCGACGTGCTCATCGCGTTCGGCATCAGCGTGAACGACGAGATCGTGCGCGAGGCGTCGCGGCTGAAATGGATTCAATCGCTCGCTACCGGCGTCGATCACTTTCTCCGCTGCCCGTCCTTGCGATCCGAGGTGCTGCTGACGAGCGCGCGCGGCATTCACGGCCCGGCGATGAGCCAGACCGTGGCGCATCTGATGCTTTCGGTCACCCACGAGACTTCGCGCCTCGTCAGGGATCAGGCCGCGCATCATTGGGACCGCTCCAGGCCGTGGCCGCTGCTTGCGGGAAAGACCGCCGTCGTGGTGGGCGTCGGCCATAGCAGCACCGCGATCGCCGGTCTGCTGAAGGCCTTCGGCATGCGCGTCGTCGGCGTCAGCAACACGCCGCGCGTGGTCGCGAACTTCGACACGGTGATGTCGTCGGCCGATCTCCCCGCGGCGGCGGCGCAGGCGGACTACCTGGTCAACGTCCTGCCCGGCGACGCCCGCAATGTCGGGCTGATCGGCAAGGCCGTGTTCGGAGCCATGAAGCCGGGCGCATACTTCATCAATGTCGGGCGCGGCGAGACGGTCGACGAAGCCGCCTTGCTCGACGTGCTGACGCAAGGCCGCATCGCCGGCGCGGGTCTCGACGTCTTCTCCCGGGAGCCGTTGCCCAAGGACAGCCCGTTCTGGGATCTGCCGAACGTCTTCATGCAATCCCATATCGGCGGCCTGTTCCGCGAATACGAGGACTACGTGATGCCGATCGTCCTCGACAACATGCGCCTGTTTCTCGCCGGCCGGACCGGCGAGATGCGGAACCTCGTCGCGCACTGAAGGACACGAAGATGATCTCTCCGAACGATCGTATCCTGACCCGCATCTCGGACGCGGAGCTTCAGCGGCGCTGGAGCGCGGTGCGCAAGGCGATGCGCGAGCAGGGCGTCGACGCGCTGGTGATGCAGAACACCAGCGACTGGATCGGCGGCGCCGTGCGCTGGTTCACCGACCTGCCGGCGACCAACGGCTATCCGCGCACGGTCATCTTCTACGCCGACGAGCCCATGACGGTGATCGAGATGGGCCCGATGGGAAAGCGGTCGACCTTCGACGGCGATCCGTTGCATCGCGGCGTCGGCGAGCAGCTCTGCACGCCGTCATTCGTGTCGATCGTCTACACGCACGGCTACGATGCCGATCTCGCGCTCGAGGCGCTGAAGCGCCGCGGCCCGAAGACGATCGGCTGGGTCGGCAAGGGCGCGCTGCCGCACGCACTGGTCGCCGCGCTCGAGCAGGGCATGAGCGGCGCCAGGTTCGTCGACGCGACCGACATGGTCGATCGCATCAAGGCGGTCAAAAGCCCCGAGGAAATCGAGCTGATCCGGCGCTGCGCGCTGATGCAGGACGAGATCTTTGCAGCCGTGATGAAAACCATCAGGCCCGGCCTGCGCGACATCGACGTCACCGCGGCAGCGCAGGAGGTCGCGCTGCGGCTCGGCAGCGAGCAGGGCATTTTCCTCGGCGGCTCGTCGCCGGTCGGCATCCGCTCGTCCTTCGTGCCGCGCTTCATGCAGGGGCGGACGCTGGCGAAGGGCGATCACCTTTCGCTGCTGATCGAGGTCAACGGTCCCGGCGGCATGTACACGGAGATCGCGCGCACGATCGTGCTCGGCCGCGCGTCGAACGAGCTCAAGGACGGCTTCGAGGCGGTGCGCGAGGCGCAGGACCACACGTTGAGCCTGATGAAGCCGGGCGCCGCGCCGCGCGACATCCATGCGGCGCATAATGCGTTCATGACCAAGCGCGGGCTGCCGCCGGAATTGCGGCTCTATGCGCACGGGCAGGGTTACGACATGGTCGAGCGGCCGATGATCCGCTCGGACGAGACCATGCCGATCGCGGCGAACATGAATTTCGCCGTGCATCCGGGCTACGAGACGCCGTCGATCTTCGCGGTCATATGCGACAACTACATTGTCGGCGAGAGCGGCCCCGGCGAGTGCCTGCACCGGACCGCCAAGCAGGTCTTCGAGGTCTAAGGCCCCCTTGGTTCCGCGCTTTGTCCGGAACCGTACCTAAGTTCCAGAATTTCTTTCGAAAATCGCCGTTACCGCCGCGGAACCAAAATACCGCTCGGGCGTTGGTGCCTCGGCGTGGTCTGAGCTGGGGGGAACTGGCCAGGCATCACGAACCGGTCGCGTCCCTGGGGCCAGAAGCCCGGGGGGCGCTCGACCCGTACGTGGGCCTGACGGACCGACCCGAGCGGTCGCGCCCAATGAGCCAGGAGGGGTTGATGCCGGCGCGCGAGTCCAAGCAGGGGAAGACCAAAGAAGTTCCGGCCGCCATCGCCGCCGCACTGGCCAGCGAGGGCGCCGCGATCAAGAGCCGCAACGGCTCCACCGAGCACGCCAATGGCGCGTCGGAACTGGTCGAATTGCTCTCCGCCCTTCAGGCCATGCGCTCGGGCGACTTCTCCGTGCGCATGTCGAACGACCATCACGGCATCGCCGGCAAGATCGCCGACACCTTCAACGATATCGTCGCCGCCAATGAGCGCATGTCGCGCGAGCTCGAGCGCGTCGGCGAGGTCGTCGGCCGCGAGGGCCGCACGCGTCACCGCGTCAAGTTCAGCCTGTCGAGCGGCGCCTGGAGCGAGATGGAAGTCTCGGTCAACACGCTGATCGACGATCTCTTGTGGCCGACCAAGGAAGTGACCCGCGCGGTCGCTGCCGTGGCGCAGGGCGACCTGATCAAGACGGTGCGCACCGAGGTCGACGGCCGCCCGCTCAAGGGCGAGTTCCTGGAGTCGGCGAACATCGTCAACACGATGATCAAGCAGCTTTCCGTGTTCACCTCGGAAGTGACGCGCGTCGCGCGCGAGGTGGGCACCGAAGGCAAGCTCGGCGGCCAGGCGCAGGTGCGC
>JBQCFB010000219.1:0-2380 GCA_051959715.1 Pseudolabrys sp. | reverse complement strand
GATCCCCGGGTCCTGCTGACGCCCGCCCGAGGATGATCTCCGCTCAGATCACTTCGGACGCTTGGCGCCGTATTTCGAGCGGCGCTGCTTGCGGTTCTTGACGCCCTGCGTGTCGAGCACGCCGCGCAGGATGTGGTAGCGGACGCCCGGAAGGTCCTTCACGCGGCCGCCGCGGATCATCACCACCGAGTGCTCTTGGAGGTTATGGCCCTCGCCCGGGATGTAGCCGATCACCTCGAAGCCGTTGGTCAGGCGCACCTTGGCGACCTTGCGCAGCGCCGAGTTCGGCTTCTTCGGGGTCGTCGTGTAGACGCGGGTGCAAACACCACGCTTCTGTGGCGACGCCTGCAGGGCCGGAACCTTGTTGCGCGCCTTCAGCGGGTGCCGCGGCTTGGCAATCAGCTGGTTGATCGTTGGCATTGGCCTTCGCTACCTCGGTTGGCTCATCGAGCCGGAAACTTGTGGGCGGCTGCCGCCCGGCATCTTTCTTTGCGACGGCGCCGTGTCATGCTCGGCGTCGCGCGGTCTTTGGCGCGAGGGACGCGTCCGCTACCTGGCGGACAGCGTTTCCGCACGCAAAACGGAAACGCGCCATCCGCGTCGCTTGGCGGCGGGCGCTCTCCCGTTCGGACGGCTTGAAGGCCCGGACCATCGTGTCCGCGCCCTATGCCCTCACTCGAAACCTGACAGTGGCTGTCAGCGGCAGCGTCTGAGCTTCATTGGTCGAGGCGTTGCGCCGAATTTGGCTTCGAGAAACACTAGATTTCTCAGGGCCTTATCGGGCGGGCCGTTCCGAACAAGCGAAGCTCACCGCCTGCCGTAAAGTGTGGCGTATGTATCGGCGCGACTCGGCCAAGTCAAGCGCAAAGGGCTGGAAAACCGGGCTTTCATGGCCTTCATGAGCGCCGGTCACGCGGTTCGTCGCCGATTTCGGCCGCGACAGTAAAAAGGCCGCCCCAAGGGCGGCCTTTTCGCATTGTCGTGGGCCTCTGGCCTACTCGGCCGCAGGCAAGGCCGGTGCTTCGGCAGCAGCAGCCTCGGCAGCCTTGGCGGCCGCCTCCTTCTCCCGCTCCTCCAGGATGAGGGCATCGCGCTTGGTCGCGATCTCGCGCAATTGACCCATCATGGCGCCGGTGCCGGCCGGAATCAGGCGGCCGACGATGACGTTCTCCTTGAGACCCTGGAGCGTGTCCGCCTTGCCGTGGACCGCGGCTTCGGTGAGGACGCGCGTCGTCTCCTGGAACGAGGCGGCGGAGATGAAGGACCGGGTCTGCAACGAGGCCTTGGTGATGCCGAGCAGCACCGGATGACCGGACGCCGGCTTCTTGCCCTCTTCCACGGCACGGACGTTGATCTCGTCCATCTCGCTGCGGTCGACCTGCTCGCCCTGGAGCAGTTCGGTCTCGCCGGCGTCATCGATCTCGACCTTTTGCAGCATCTGGCGAACGATCACCTCGATGTGCTTGTCGTTGATCATCACGCCCTGGAGCCGGTAGACCTCCTGGATCTCGTTGACCAGATAGGCCGCGAGCTCTTCGACACCGCGAATGGCGAGGATGTCGTGCGGGGCGGGATTGCCCTCGACGATGTAATCGCCCTTCTCGATGATGTCCCCGTCCTGAAGGTGGATGTGCTTGCCCTTCGGGATCAGGTACTCGCGCGCTTCATCGCTCTTGTCAGCCGGCTCGATCGTGAGACGGCGCTTGTTCTTGTAGTCCTTGCCGAACCGCACCGTGCCGCCGATCTCGGCGATGACCGCGGCTTCCTTCGGCCGCCGCGCCTCGAACAGCTCCGCCACCCGCGGCAAACCGCCGGTGATGTCGCGCGTCTTGGCGCTTTCGGTCGGGATACGCGCGATGACGTCGCCCGCCTTCACGTGGCCGCCCGGATCGACCGAGATGATCGCGTCGACCGCGAGCTGGTAGCGCGCGTCGCCGCCGCGGGCGAGCTTGAGGAGCTTGCCGCCGGACTTGATCACGATCGCCGGCCGCAGGTCCTGCTGGTTGCGGGACGACCCCGTGCGCCAATCGATGACCACGCGCTTGGCGATGCCGGTGGACTCGTCGAGTTGCTCCGACATGGACAGACCGTCGACCATGTCCTCGAACTCGATCTCGCCCTCGACCTCGGTCAGGATCGGCCGGGTGTAGGGATCCCACTCGGCGATGCGCTGGCCGCGCTTGATCATCTGCGCATCCTCGACACGCAACCGCGCGCCGTAGGGGATGCGGTGATGCGCGCGCTCGGTGCCGTCAGGGTCGACGACCGCGACGACCATATTGCGCACCATCGCCACAACCTCGCCGTCCGAATTCTTGGCGATGTTCGGCGCACGGAAGACGATCTTGCCGTCGAAGTTCGACTCGATGAACGACTGCTC
>JBQCFB010000218.1:0-2283 GCA_051959715.1 Pseudolabrys sp. | reverse complement strand
CGCCAGCCGGTCATGGCATAGGTCTTCGACCAACCGTTCAGGAGGATGAGGCGGTCGCGGATCGACGGATACGACAACAGGCAGACATGCGTCTCGCCGTCATAGACCATGTGGTCGTAGATCTCGTCCGACATGATGGCGACGTCGGGCCACTTTTCCAGCCCGGCAACGAGCTTGTCGACTTCCGACTTCGGCGTGACGCCGCCGGTCGGATTGGCCGGCGAATTGACGATGATGAGCCGCGTCTTCGATGTGATCAGCTTCAGCGTCTCGTCGGCCGAGAAAGCAAAACCGTTCTCCTCGCGGATCGGCACCGGCACCGGCGTCGCGCCGGTGAACTCGATCATCGAGCGATAGATCGGGAAGCCCGGGTCCGGATACATGATCTCGACGCCCGGCTCTCCGAACATCAGGATCGACATGAACATGGTCGGCTTGCCGCCGGGCATGATCATGACGCTGTCGGGCGAAACCTCGACCTTGAAGCGCTTGTGCAGGTCGGCGGCGACCGCCTCGCGCAGCGCCGGGATGCCGTTTGCAGCCGTATAGCCGTGGTGGCCGTCGCGCAGCGCCTTGACGGCCGCCTCGACGATGAAGTCCGGGGTGCGGAAATCCGGCTGGCCGATGCCGAGGCTGATGATGTCGCGGCCCTGCGCCGCCAGCGCATTGGCGCGGGCGAGCACGGCAAAGGCGTTCTCCTCGCCGATACGGTCGAAGGCGGCGACGGTCTTGAGCATGGCAGTCCTCCCGGCGGGCCGGCCGGCCCGCGTGTTCTGTTGGCGCGGAGTTCACCCGATCGGAGGGGAAAAATCAAACGGGATCAAGGGGACGCCAGCAGGTCGGCGGTCGCCTCGGAGAGCCGCGCCGTTCCGGTGAGCTGCATGGCGCGAACGAGCTCGGCGCGGAAATGCTCGAACACGTCGCGCACGCCGTCGGCGCCGGACACGGTCAGGCCCCAGATCGCGGGGCGGCCGATCAGCACGGCACGGGCGCCGAGCGCCAGGGCTTTCAGGATATCGGTGCCGCGGCGAATGCCGCCGTCGACATAGGTCTCGGCCTTGCCGCCAAGCGCCGCGGCGATCTCGCCCACCGCGTCCGCTGTGGTCACCGTCGTGTCGAGATGGCGGCCACCGTGATTGGAGACGATGACAGCCTTCGCGCCGTGCTCGGCGCAGGCGACCGCGTCGTCGGCGCGCAGCACGCCCTTGACCAGCACCGGCATCGGCGAGCGCTTCACCAGCCATTCGAGCTCGCGCCAGGTCGCCGGATAAAGCACCTTACCGATGAAGTCGGGGTGATACGCCGTGCGCGCCATGGGCTGTCCCGGCATGTTGATGTTGCGGATGTCCGGCGACGGCGCGTGCTGCTCCCGCGCCGCCATCGGCGCCCAGCCCGGCACGGGCGCGTCGACGGTGAGCACAAGCGCCGAGAAGCCGGCGGCGGCGAGCCGGTCGATCAGCGCCTCGACCTCCTTGCGTTCCGGCCAGTAGTAAAGCTGGAACCATTGCGGCGCGCTTTTGCGCTCGGCGGCGACATCCTCGATCAGGATGTTGGAGTTGCTCGCCATCACGTAGGGCACGTTCGCCGCCGCCGCGCCGCGCGCCGTGGCGCGCTCGCCCTCCGGATGGAACAGCTTGTGGCGCCCTGTCGGCGCCACCATGATCGGCGTCGGCATCGTCTGTCCGAGGATCGAAACGCTGGTGTCGGTCGCCGTCACGTCGCGCAGCACGCGCGGGCGTAGGCGCAGGTTTCGCCAAGCCGAAATATTCTCCGCCAGGCTGATCTCGTCATCGGCGCCACAGGCGCAGAACGCATAGGACGCCGGCGCCATCTGCGCCTTCGCCTGGTGCTCGAGCGCATCGAGATCGACACAATCCATTCGCGTCCTCCGGCCGTTCCTGATCGGCGAGTGTGGCCGACGGCTCGGCGAGACGCCACTGTCCCATGAGCAGGGCTGATGCACCCATCAGCGAATGGCATTGTTCACGGCGCGAAAGCCGTGGCACCTTGCGCTTCCCTCCCGCCGGAGAGACAGCCGATGCCCCGCCCATCCGTCGCCGACAAGCGCAAGACCTTCCACGAGCTGCACAAGAGCGGCTGCTTCGTCATCCCGAACCCGTGGAATATCGGCAGCGCCCGCTATCTTCAGGGCCTCGGCTTCAAGGCGCTGGCGACGACAAGCTCGGGCCATGCGCACTCGCTCGCTCTCGCCGACGGCGCCGAGACACGCGACATGGCGCTCGCGCACTACCGCGAGCTCGCCGCGGAGACCGACGTGCCGGT
>JBQCFB010000217.1:0-3142 GCA_051959715.1 Pseudolabrys sp. | reverse complement strand
TCGTCGACCGCGGTGACGGGCCCTTCCGCGGTCTCGAAGCGGACACCCAGTCTGTCGGCGACGAGGATGGGGTTGTCCATCGCGGCTTACTCGCTTTTGGCGCGGGTCATGACCGCGGTCGTTGCTGCGGTGTAGCCCGGTTCGACGCGTACGTCGACGACGGCGACGTGGCCTGCGTCGACGGCGGCGATCGCCTCACGCAGCGCCGCCGGCAGATCGGCGATCGCCTCGACCGGGCCGAAGCCTTTGGCGCCTTGCGCCGCCGCCATGCCGGCAATGTCGATGTCCGGCTCGGAGATGCGCTGGCCGACCCAGCGGTTCTCGACCGGGCGGTGGCGCATGCGCGCGACGCGCTCCTGGTGAAGCTCGTCGTTGAAGAAGGAGCGGTTGTTGGCAATCACGAACAGCAGCGGGATCTTGTAGTGCACGGCGGTCCAGATGGCGGTGACGCCCATCAGGAAGTCGCCGTCCCCGCAGACCGCGACCGCCATGCGGCCCGAGCCCTTCAAAGCCAGCGCGGCGCCGACCGAGATGCCGGGTCCGCCGCCGACGCCGCCGCCGCCGTCGGAGCCCAAATAATCGAGCGGGTGGCGGAACGCGATGCTGGCGCCGTTCCACGACAGCGAGACGTGCGTCAGCGAGACGTCGCGGCCATGAAGCGCGTCACGCAGCGCGCCGGCCATGTGGTCGACGGTGAGTTTGTCGCCGGTGGGGGCGGGTAGGTCGTGCCTGTTGGCCGAGGCGGGCTTCGCCTTGCCGTCGCCAAGCGCTGCGATGAGCGCGGTCACCGCGGCTTCCGGCTCGCAGGCGAGGAAGACATCGACCGGCGGCAGGCCCTGATAGTCCATGCTCCAGCCATTGTGGAGTTGATGGTCGACCGAGACCTGGATCACCTTGGCGCCGACCTTGCCGCAGTTCTTGAAGGTGCCGGCAGGATCGAGCCAATCGAGGCTCAGGATCACGTCGGCATTGCGGATCGCTTCGATCGCGGCGGCGTCGAGCGCCACCATGCCCGGCGCTCCGACATGCAGGGGATGGTCGGTCGGGAAGGCAGCCGCGACCTTCAGATCGGTGACGACCTGCGCGCCCAGGCGCTCGGCGAGTGTGACGCGCGCATCCCAGCCCTCGACAGAGCGAGAGCAGCGGCCGGCGAGGATGAGCGGATTCTTCGCGCCTTTCAGCAGGGCTGCCGCCTGTGCGACGAGACCGGCATCGGCCGCAAATGTCATCGGCGGCATCAGCCGTGCGGTGTCGATCGACGCGACCGGCTCGGCGAGTTTCTCCTCCTGCATGCCGGCGTCGAGATTGACGTAGGTCGGCCCCTTCGGCGCGGTATTGGCGATCCAGTTGGCGCGCAGCACGGCTTCGCGCGCCGCCGCGGGGGAGGCCGGCTGGTCGTCCCATTTGGTATAGCCGCGCACGAGCGCGCCCTGATCGGCCGAGGTGTGGATCCAGTCGATCCACGGCCGGCGCCTGGCGGCGTCGACCGGCCCGGTGGCGCCGAGGATCACCACCGGCATGCGGTCGCACCAGGCGTTGAAGATCGCCATCGTGCCGTGCATCAGCCCGACATTGGAATGGACCGCCGCGCCCATCGCGCGGCCTGTCACCTTGGCATAGCCGTGCGCGATGGCGATCGCGGCTTCCTCGTGCAGGCAGAGCAGCATCTGCGGCGCGGCATTGCCGAGATAATTGACGAGACTGTCGTGCAGGCCGCGATAGCTCGCACCGGGATTGAGCGCGATGTAGGGGATGTCGGTCGCACGCAGCGCGTCGGCGACCACGTCGCTGCCGAAGCCGGGCGCATTGACCCCGGCAGGGACGGGACGGTCGACGTCGCCCAGATCGGCGGGATCGGTGGCGCGCGGCGCCTGAGGCCTCGATGATGTCATGGCGAAATTCGCCCGGTTCGCGCCTCGTATGGCGCGCCCGGCAGGCGCTCTCCCTCTGGTCTGGCGCAGGTTTGAAGCCCCGCGCGCATCTTTGCTTGACGCTACTCTAGTCTTTGACATTTGCGCGCGGAAGCCGCTAGATGCGCACGATATTGTTGCCGATCCTGCAACAAATGCCCCCGCCATCGGAGCCCGCATGGACCGTTTCCGCACCATGGAAAGCTTCGTGCGCGTCGCGCGCTCCGGCTCGTTCACCGTCGCCGCCAGCCAGCTCGGTCTGTCGCGCGCTTTGGTGTCGCGCCACGTCGGCGACCTCGAGGCGCGGCTCGGCGCCCGCCTGATCAACCGCTCGACGCGCTCACTCAACCTCACGGACGAGGGCGAGGCCTATTTGCGCTTCTGCGAGCGCGTCTTCCGCGACATCGAGGCGAGCGAGCAGACCATGCTGCGCACGCGCGCCGAGCCCGCCGGCATGCTGAAGATCCTGGCGCCGAAATCGTTCGGCACCATGCATCTCTCCGACGCGGTGGTCGCTTTTGCGAAGGCCCAGCCGCGCCTGAAGGTGTCGCTGATGCTGGAGAACACGCCCTATCGCGGCGTCTACGATTTCGCCGAGCGCGGCCTCGATCTCGTCCTGTGCTTCTCCAATATGCGCGGCGCGAGCGTGACCGAGGAGGAAATCGGCGTGCTCGACTGGGTCGTGTGCGCCTCTCCGTCCTATCTGGCCGCCGCCGGACGCCCGCAGACACCGGCGGACCTCGCCGGACACGCCTGTCTCCTCCACCTCAACGTGACACCGAACGACAGCATCTGGCGCTTCGACGGGCCGAAGGGCGCGTCGAGCGTGAAGGTGCGCGGCGCCTTCTTCTCCAACGCGGCCATTGCGCTTGCCAAGGCGGCGGCCGCGGGTCTCGGCGTGACTTTGGTGCCCCGCTATGTCGTCGCCGACGCGCTCGCCGCGGGCGACCTCGTGCCGGTGCTGCCGCGCTACCGGGTCAAGGCGCGGCCGCTCATTGCCATCCCTCCGCAGGCGCCGGTGACGCCGCGCAAGGTGCAGGTCTTCATCGATTTCCTGCGCCAATGGATGGCCGGACAGGATTTTCAGCCGGCGCATGCGCGGGTGGCGGAGTAGGGGCGATGGACACGCGAACTGGAATTGCTGCCGCTATGCTCCTTGCCGCGTTGACCGGCTCCGCGCGGACGGCCGACGATGTGCGCGCGCCCGTGAATCTGCCGCCGATGATGCGCGA
>JBQCFB010000216.1:0-19044 GCA_051959715.1 Pseudolabrys sp. | reverse complement strand
GTCCTCGTGGAAGCCGGCGCCGAAATAGGCGCCGCAGAACCAGACATTGCCGCGCCCCTGCAACGACCACAGCCGCGACTGCGCGAGGATCGCGCGCGTGTCGAACATCGGGTGCTCATAGATCTCGCTGTGAAGCAGCGTTCCGGCGTGCGGCGGCCGCGCCGGATTGAGCGTCACGAACAGGTCCGGCCCTGCCAGCGACTGGAGGCGGTTCATCCAATAGGTGACGCAGATGCCGGACGCCGTGCCGCGGTCGCCGATGAAATTCCAGCTCGACCACGCCCGGTGCCGCACCGGCATGAAGCGCGCATCGGTGTGCAGGACGGTCAGGTTGCGGCTGTAGCGGAAGGCGCCGAGCACGTCATTCTCTTCGCCGTCCGCGTCCGACAGGAGGGCGAGCGCCTCATCGGCGTGGGTCGCGAGCACGATGTGGTCGAACTGCCGTTCGCCGCCTTCCGCATCGCGGACGACGACGCCGTGGCCCGTGCGCCGGACGGACGCGGCAGCGCAGTCCAGCTTGATATGATCGGCGAAGGCGGCGGTCAGTTTCCGCACATAGGTTCGGCTGCCGCCTTCGACCGTGCGCCATTCCGGGCGGTCGGTGAGTTGCAGCAGACCGTGATTGGCGTGGAAGCGGATAAATGAAGCCGCCGGATAAGCGAGCATGGCCTCGGGCGGCGCGGACCAGATCGCCGCCGCCATCGGCAGCAGATGATCGCGGCAGAAAGCTTCGCCATAGCCGCCCGCGTCGAGATAGTCGCCGAGAGTGACCGATGGGTCGGTGAGGTTGGCGGCCGGCGCCTCACGATAGAACCGCAGCAGGTCGCGCAGCATGGACATGAAGCGCGGCCGCAACAGGTTGCGCCGTTGCGCGAACAGGCCGAGCAGGTTGGTGCCGGCATATTCGAGTTGCCCGCCGTCGAGCGAGACGCCGAACGACATGTCCGACGGTTTCGTCGGCACGCCGAGGTGGTCGAACAGTGCGGTCAGGTTGGGATAGTTCTTCGGGTTATAGACAATGAACCCGGTATCGACTGGAATGGCACGGTCTGCCGACCTGACCTCGACCGTGTTGGAATGGCCGCCGGGGCGGGAGGCACGTTCATAGACCGTCACGTCGTGGCGCTGGCTCAGAAGCCACGCCGCCGACAGCCCGGAAATGCCGGTGCCGATGACGCCGATCTTCAGCCGAGGTCCGCCGGACATGGATTTCCCCGCTTCCACCTGGTCGCGCCGGGCCGGCCGGCGTCCTGATCTCAAGCTACGAAGCGGACCCGCTTTTGGATCAGCAGCGGAACCTGATCCAATCCGGCGGCTTGGCCGTACACGGCTGCATGCGCGCTCTCGAACTCGCCCGTCCCGGGGTCACGCCGTCCAGATCGTTGCGGGCGCGTCGTCCCTTTCTGGCGTGGGATGACCGGATGGCAAAGGAAGCGCCGGTGACAGGCGTCGACCATTCGCGGCTGATCGTTGCCGTCGCGCAAGCGGCGGATCGCGGAGCGTTCACCGCGCTGTTCGAGCACTTCGCGCCGCGGATCAAAGCCTTTCTGATGCGCGGCGGCAGCGACGATGCGCTCGCCGACGAACTGGCGCAGGAGACCCTGCTCGCGGTGTGGCGGAAGGCGGCCAGCTTCGATCCGTCGCGCGCAACCGCCGCAACCTGGATTTTTACGATCGCGCGCAATCTGCGGGTCGATCGCTACCGTAAGGAGTGGCGTGGCGTCGCCGCCGGCGACGATCTCCCCGACACGGTCGACGAGAGGGCCGCGCCGGACGAGGAATTGTCGGGCGGCGAGCGCGACGAGCGCGTCCGGCGCGCGTTGCGCACATTGCCGCCGGATCAGGTCAAGGTGATCGAGTTGTCGTTTTTCGAGGAAACCCCGCACGCCGAAATCGCCAAGGCGCTGGGCATACCACTCGGCACAGTGAAGTCGCGCATCCGGATCGCGATGACGAAGCTGCGCGCTCTGCTGGACGAACTGTCATGACAATTCATCATCATCCTTCCGACGAAACGCTGACGGCCTATGCGGGCGGATCGCTCGACACCGCGCGGCGGCTCGTTGTCGCCAGCCATCTGGAACGTTGCGCTGCGTGCCGCACGTTCGTCGCCGGCGCCGAGCGGATCGCGGGTGTGATGATGGAGGACATGCAGCCGGCGGCGATGTCGGCCGATGCGCTGCATCATACTTTGGCGCGCCTCGACGTGGCGTCCACGAACGCGGCGGTCGCGCCCATTGCGGACGAGCAATGGGAGCGGGGACTTCCTCCGAGCCTGCGGGGCTACGAGCTCGGCTCGTGGCGCTGGGTCGGCCCGGGCGTGCAGATGCGGTCGGTGCTGTTGCCGGGAGACGAGGCGACGCGCCTGTTCCTGCTCAAGGGCGCGCCCGGCACACGTTTGCCCCAGCATTCGCACAGCGGCGTCGAGCTGACGTCGATCCTGGCCGGCTCCTATCGTCACGAAGGGGGCAATTTCGCCGCGGGCGACTTCGAGGAGGCGGACGAGGGCGTCGAGCATCGACCGATCGTCGGCGGCGACCAGCAATGCATCTGTCTTGTCGCACTCGAGGGCAGGCTGAGGCTCAGCGGCCTGATGGGCGCGCTGCTCAACCCGTTCGTGCGCCTGTGACCGCGCCGATGGCCTCCGCATCGCCAGCCTCGTCCGACGACGGCGCCATGCGGCCCTGGCGTTCGCGTGGGTTTTCTGCGGCGGATTTCCTCAACCTGCTGGCGCCGCGGCGCGGCTGGAGCGTTCGCACGGACATCGCCTATGGCAGCGGGCCGCGGCGTATGCTCGACGTGTACCGGCCGGACGCCGGCAATGCCGCGCCGGTGGTCGTCTTCTTCTATGGAGGGAGCTGGCAGAGCGGGGATCGCAGTCTCTACCGCTTCGTCGGCGCTTCGCTGGCGGCGCGGGGCATCGTCGCCGTCGTTCCGGACTACACAGTGTATCCGGACGCCCGCTATCCGGACTTCCTCGGCGACGCCGCGCAGGCCGTCCGTTTCGTGCGGGATCAGGCTGAAGCATGGGGTGGCGATCCGCGCCGGCTCGTCGTGATGGGGCATTCGGCCGGCGCCTATATCGCGGCCATGCTGGCGTTCGACCGCCGCTGGCTTGATGGGGTGGATGTCGAGGTTGGCGACGTTCTTGCCGGCCTCGTCGGCCTCGCCGGCCCTTACGATTTCCTGCCGGTCGTCGATCCGGTGCTGCGGGAAATATTTGGCGGTCCGGACCGGATTGAGACGCAGCCGATCCGTTACGTCACGGCCGATGCGCCGCCCGCGCTGCTGATCGCGCCGCAGCGCGACAGGATGGTCAATCCCGGCAATACGGCGCGGCTCGCGGCGCAAATCCGTGCATTCGGCAGCAAGGTCGTTGAAAGGAGCTATCCGCACGTCGGTCATCTCAGCATCCTTGGCGCGCTGTCGCGGCCACTGCAATTCCTCGCGCCGGTGCTCGACGACGTGACGGAATTCGTCGTGGCCGCGAAAGGCCGGCGGCCATGAGTGCGATGCAATTCATTGTCGCGGTTGCCGCCGTTGCGATCGCGCTCAGCGTCATCATGGCCGGCGCATGGCTTGTGCAGCAGCGCACCGGCAATTCCGGTTGGGTCGATACGATCTGGACATTCGGGCTGGGCGCGACAGGGTGCGCCGTCGCGCTTGTTCCGCTCGGTGGCGAGGGGGCGACCACTCGGCAATTTGTCGCCGCCGCCTTCATCCTGTGCTGGTCGCTGCGGCTCGGTTTGCACATCGCAAACCGCACCACGGGCATCACCGACGACCCGCGCTACGCGGAGATGGCGCGCGAGTGGGGCGAGGCCGCGCCGCGCCGCATGTTCTGGCTGCTTCAGAAGCAGGCTTGGGTGACGGTCCCGCTGGCCCTCGCGGTTTTCCTTGCCGCGCATAATCCGGCGTCCGGGCTGCGCGCCCAGGATGCGATGGCGATCGCTGTCCTGATCGTCGCATTGGGAGGAGAGGCGCTGGCCGATCGACAATTGCGCACCTTCCGCGCGGATCCGCGCAACAAGGGTAGAGTTTGCGATGCAGGCCTGTGGTCGTGGTCACGGCATCCGAACTACTTCTTCGAGTGGTTCGGCTGGCTCGGCTATCCGCTGCTCGCGATCGACGCGGCCGGAAGCTACGGCTGGGGTTATGTCGCACTGCTGGCGCCCGCCTGCATGTACTGGCTGCTGGTCTACATCTCCGGCATCCCGCCGCTGGAGCAGCACATGCTCAAGTCTCGGGGCGAGGCCTTCCTGACCTATCAGCGCCGGACCAGCGCGTTCTTTCCACTGCCGCCTGCGACGATCTGATCGGAGCCCATCATGAACGCCATCATGCTCGCAACCGGTCTCATCGACCGGGCGCCGGTTCCGGATTCCGTCGTCCGTCTTGGCATTACCGCGCTCTGCGACCGCACCAACCGCAAGCTCGCGGCAGCAGCCGCGTCCGCCAACCGAGACTTCGCCGTATCGACGGCGTTGCTGCCGATCGCGGAGCATGTTGCCGACGCCAATGCGCAACATTACGAGGTGCCGGCCGCGTTCTTCGAGGCGGTGCTCGGGCCGCAACGCAAGTATTCATGCTGTTTGTTCAGGTCGCCGGACGATGATCTCGCCGCCGCTGAAGAGAATGCGCTGGCCGAGACTGCGGCGCATGCCGACCTGGCTGACGGTCAGACGATCCTCGAGCTCGGCTGCGGCTGGGGCTCGCTGTCACTGTGGATGGCGCGGCATTATCCTGCCGCCCGCATCGTTGCCGTATCGAATTCCAATTCGCAACGCGATTTCATCCAGCGCATGGCCAGTGCCCGCGGGTTGACGAATCTCACTGTCCGCACCGCCGACATGAACGCCTTCGAGCCGGGCGAAACCTTCGACCGCATCGTATCGGTCGAGATGTTCGAGCACATGCTCAACTGGCGGCTCCTGCTCAGCCGTGTCCGTTCGTGGTTGGCGCCCAACGGCTACTTCTTCATGCACGTCTTCACGCACGACCACGCGCCGTACCGGTTCGATCATCGCGACAAGGAAGACTGGATTGCGCAGCACTTCTTCACCGGGGGTGTCATGCCGAGCCACGGTTTCATCCGCGAATTTGCAGACGTCCTCGACGTCGAGCAGGATTGGCGTTGGAGCGGCGCGCATTATCGCCACACGGCGCGGCTGTGGCTCAAGAACTTGGACGACAATGCCGACGTCGTCCGCGGCATCATGGCGGACGTCTACGGCAAGGACGCCGTGCTGTGGCAGCGCCGCTGGCGCCTGTTCTTCCTCGCAACCGAAGGGCTGTTCGGCCATGCGGACGGAAAGGTCTGGGGCGTTAGCCACTACCGACTGAAGGCGGCCTGATCAGAACGACAGATCGAAACGCGCCAGCACCGCGCGGCAGGAAACGGCCGAGATCGTCGCCGCAAGGCCGGACGCGACGGCGCCCCAGGCCATATCGGCGAGCGTGATCTGGGTCGTCCACTGGCGCAGCGTCGCGGCGTTGGTCAGATCGTAGGTCGCATAGGCGAACAGGCCGAACAGCGCGCCGTAGATCGTCGCGTGGCCGACCGAATTGCCGCGCAATCCAGGCAGCACTGCAAATATCTCGATGCCGAGCGGATAAAGCAGATAAAAGACAATGGCCGGCGCAATCCGGACCTTGTCTGCCAGCAGGTCACCGAGGGCCGGCTTGTAGATGGCAGGGCCCATGACCGTCAGCCAAGCGCCGTCCAGGACGACGAAAACGAGCGCCACAGAAATGTAGGCGAGGGCGTAAACGGTCATGGAGCGTGGCTCGGCTGTGTTAGACCTCCCCGGGGATACGTACTGACCGGCGCTTTGGATCACCGCCGCCATGGCTGCCATGTGCACCGTGGTGGTGACGCTCCGCCCGCCGATGTTACCATTGCGCATGGCCGATCCGTCATTGTCACCCACTGGTTCTCTCATCCCGCCCGATTATCGCCTGCGTATCCCCGGTCCGACCGCGGTGCCGGAGCGGGTGCGTCAAGCCATGGCTTTGCCGGTCCTCAGTCATCGCGGCCCGGAATTCCGCGCCGTACTGGCCGACTGCGTCGACATGCTGCGCGGCGTGGCCGGCACCGCAGGCGATGTGTTCCTCTTCGGCGGATCGGGAACGGCCGGCATGGAGGCGGCGCTCGCCAATGTTCTGAGCCCCGGCGACGCCATCCTTGTTCTGGTGAACGGGCAATTCGGTGAGCGGTTCGTCAGCATCGCCGAAAGCCTTGATGCGCAGGTCGACAGCGTCGTGGTGCCCTGGGGCGAGGCGCCGGATGTCGTGGAAGTCGCCGCGCGTCTCAAGGCACGGACGTATCGCGCCGTCGCCTGCGTCCACAACGAAAGCGCGACCGGCGTCGTGACCGACATCGCCGGCATCGGCGCCTTGCTGTCCGATACCGACACCTTGCTCATCGTCGATAGCGTCAGCGGCCTCGCGGGCATCGAGGTTTGCATGGACGACTGGGGCATCGACATCCTCGTAGGCGCGTCCCAGAAGGCGCTGATGTCGCCGCCCGGGCTCACAGTTCTGGCGGTGAGCGAGAAAGCGATGCGCGCCGTGGGAGCCGCAAAGTCGCGGCGCTTCTTCTTCGACCTGCGTAAGGCCAAGGCGTCGTCCCTGAAAGGCGAGACAGCGTTCACGCCCCCGGTCTCACTCGTCCTGGCGCTGAGGGAAGCGCTCGCAATGATCCACGGCGAGGGCCTAACGAACGTGCTGAAGCGCCATCGCCGCATGTCGGAGGCACTGCAAGCAGGCTGCGTGGCGCTCGGCCTGCCGATGCTGCCGGCACCGGAGTTACGATCTGCCACCGTCACGGTCGCAATGGTGCCTGAGGGTCTCGAGGGCTCGGCCATCGTTCGGCACATGTATACGCACTATCACACCGTCATCGCCGGCCAGCGCACCAAGCTCGCCAACCGCGTCATCCGCTTTGGCACGATGGGCGCGATCGATACGCAGGATATCCTGACCGATCTCGAGCAGCTGGAGGCGACGCTTCGTCATCTGGGCCAGTCGATCGCGCCCGGCGCTGGCGTCGCGGCGGCGAAAGCATGCCTCTCGGCCGTCACGGCGCTACCATGATTGAGGGGCCTCGGCCCGCGAGCTATAGTCGACTGCAACGAAAGCGGCTCAAGCCGCAAAAATGAATCGGGGAGGATAGCGATGTTGAAGCACCGCGTTGTTACCTTGTTGACCGCGATCGCGGTCGTGGCGTTCGGCGGACTGGCCCACGCGCAAAACAAGGTCGTTGTTTATTCGGCGAATGACTCCAACCTCGATCGGTTCGTATTTGACGCCTTCACCAAGGAGACGGGCATCGCCGTCGAAGAGGTGACGGCGGGTTCGGGAGTCCTCTTTCGCCGCATCGCCTCGGAGAAGGATAAGCCGCTTGGCGACATCATCTGGGGTGTAAGCCGGGCGCTGCTTCAGACCAACAAGGCTTATCTCGCGCCTTATGCGTCGAAGAACAAGAACGCGACGCCTGCCGACTTCCGCGACCCTGACGATCTGTGGATCGGGACCAACGTTCATCTGCTTGTGATCGCGCAGAACACCAAGCTGCTGCCGGCTGCGGACGGCCCGAAAGGTTGGTCGGATCTTCTCGACCCGAAATGGAAGGGCAAGATCGCCTTCACCGATCCGGCGAATTCCGGCTCCGCCTATACGAACGTCACGATGCTCGTCCAGGATTGGGGCGACCAGGGCTGGCAGAAAGTGACGCAGCTGCTGACCAACACGAAGGTCCTCAACCGCTCGACACTGGTTTTCCAGGGCGTCGGTAATGGAGAATTCCCGCTCGGCATTTCGCTCGAATATGCCAGCCTGCAATGGGCTGCCGGCGGCGCGCCCGTGAAAGTGGTGTACCCGCAGGACGGAACGGTTGCGCAGATGGAAGGCGTCGCCATCATTCGCGGTGGTCCGAACGGCGAGGCCGCCAAGAAATTCGTCGACTACATCACGTCGAAGCCGGCACGCGAGGAGATCGTCCGCAAGTTCTTCCGCCGTCCTGCCCGCGATGACCTTGACCTGTCGAACCTGCCCGGCGGCATGCCGCCGCTGAAGCAGGTCAAGCTGCTGAAATACGACGAGGCCGGCTGGACCGCCAAGCGGACGGAGACGCTGCAAAAGGTCCAAGACATCGTACGCAGCACGCGCTGATCCGGCAGAAGGCTGCGGCCGGTGACGTCGATCACGATTGAGGAGGCCGCGCGCGCGTTCGGGAGCGTGCGCGCGGTCGACAATGTCTCGATCGCCATTCGCGACGCTGAGTTCTTCACGCTGCTTGGCCCGTCCGGCTGCGGCAAGACCACATTGCTGCGTATGGTCGCCGGCTTCTGCGATCTCGATTCCGGGCGAATTCTGTTCGGCGACAGGCGGATCGATACCTTGCCCGCGCACCAGCGCAATACCGGCATGGTGTTCCAGAACTACGCGATCTTTCCGCACCTCAGGGTCGGCGACAACGTCGCTTACGGGTTGAAGGCGCGTAACGTGCCCGTCGATGAACGTACGGAACGCATCGCGCGCGCGCTGAAGCTGATCCAGTTGGAAGGATATGAAGGCCGCTGGCCGCACCAGCTTTCCGGCGGGCAGCTTCAGCGCGTTGCCATTGCCCGTGCCGTCGTCATCGAGCCAAGCGTGCTGCTGCTCGACGAGCCGCTATCGAATCTCGATGCCAAGCTCCGCATCGAGATGCGCAGCGAGATCCGGCGTCTCCAGAAGACGCTCGGCATCACCGTCGTCTACGTCACGCACGACCAGGACGAAGCGCTGTCAATGTCCGACCGCATTGCGGTGATGCGCTCAGGGCGGGTGGAGCAGATCGGAGCGCCCGCGGCGATCTACGGGACGCCGGCGACTCCCTTCGTAGCGAAGTTCGTCGGCGCCACCAATCTGCTCGAGGGGACGGTGGCTGGCCGCGACGGCGACCTTCTCGACGTAGCCAGCGCAGGTGGCAATGTGCGCGTCCGCAGCGCCACCGGGCAGGCGGGCGATCGGGTCGAGATATCGCTGCGTCCGGAAGCGATCCGGCTGCTCGGGCCGGGGGAGGCCGCGCCTGCCGGTTGGGCCATGCTGGCCGGTGCGCTGAACGGTGTCGAATATCTCGGAGCGGTCACGCGTCTGTATGTGCGGCTTGCGGACGGAGCGCCACCCGTTCAGTTGACCGTGGGTGCGGCGCCGGCCGCCGGCGGCGAGATCAGGATGGCCTACAATCCTGCCAGCGCCGTGGTGTGGACCTCCGGCCGATGAAAAGCCTGCTGCGGTTCCTCAGCTTCCAGCTCGTGATCGCAGTTGTCGCGGTCGTTTTCATCCTCGCCTTCTTCGTCGGCCCGGTATTCCGCGTGTTCAGCGCCAGTCTCTACGATTCCGCGGGCACGGCGCTGACCTTCTCGAATTACACGCACGTCCTCTCGAACCGGTTCTTTCTCGGAGCGCTGACGAACAGCCTGATCATTGCCGCGGCCGCGTTCGTCTTCACGATCCTGATCGGCGTGCCGTTCGCGTTCTTCGTCGCGCGGTTCCCGGTCTCGGGAAAGCCTGCCTTGCTGGCGCTCGCGGCATTGCCGCTGGTGCTGCCATCCTTCGTCAGTGCGTATGCAATGGTGCTGATGTTCGGCCGGGCCGGCGTGGTGACGAGCGAACTGCGCGACATCGGCATTCCCTTCGGCACCATCTACGGCACGAAGGGCATCATCGTGACCTATGTGTTGACGCTCTATCCGTACGTCGTCCTGCCGACCGTGGCGGCGTTCAAGTCGATCGACGTGTCGGTCGAGGAGGCCGCGCAGAATCTCGGCGCGTCGGCGCTGCGCACGTTCCGCACCGTCACCCTGCCGATCGTGCTGCCCTCGATCCTGGCCGGCGCCCTGCTCGTGTTCATCGAGGCGATCGAGAATTTCGGCGTGCCCTTCGTTCTGGCGGAGGACAAGCCGATCCTCGCCGTCGAGACCTTCAAGCTGTTCGCCGGCGAGACCGCGACCAATCCCGCGTCGGCCGGCGTGCTTGGCATGCTGCTGATCGTCTGCACGACGGTCGCGCTCCTGGTCCAGCGCAACGTCCTGGCGCGGCGCCATTATGCGACGAGTGCGAGGCGGGCGCCGCCGCTATTGCCGGTCGGCGCGGGGCTGCGGCGCCTGGCGTCGATCTACTGCTGGACGATTACGGCGGCGGCCCTCGTCCCGTTCGTGGCTGTTGTCGTCATCTCCTTCCTGAAATTCAATGGTCCCGTGCTGCACTACCAGTTTTCGCTGGACAACTTCGCGCAACTCCTCGGCCGCTCATACCGCCCGCTCGCGAACACGCTGATCCTGTCGACGGCGGCCGCCATCCTCGCCACATCGATCGGTGTGCCGATCGGTTATCTGCTGGTGCGCCGGCCGTCGCGGCTGACCGCGATGCTCGATGTGGTCGCGACCGCGCCGTTCGCGGTCGCCGGCACGGTCCTCGGCATCGGGCTGGTACTGACCTACAACAGCGGCTTCCTCATCCTGACGGGCACCTGGGTCATCATGGTGATAGCCTATGCGGTGCGGAAGCTGCCGTTCTCGGTGCGGTCTTCGGTCGGCATTCTCCACCAGATCGAAGGCAATCTCGAAGAGGCATCGATCAATCTGGGCGTAGCGCCGTTTCCGACTTTCCTGCGCATCACTGTGCCGCTTATCCTTTCGGGCATCGTCGGCGGGCTCGTCTTGAGTTTTGTTACGACAGCTTCGGAGTTGAGTTCGACCATCGTGCTCTACAGCGGGCCATGGACGACCATGACGGTCGCCATGTTCCAGGCGCTCGAGGGCACGAGCGCCGGAGAAGCGACGGCAGCGGCCACGATCCTCATCGTCTTCACCGTGCTGCCGGTCGCGCTCGTCTATCGTCTTTTGCGCCGCTACGAGCTGTCGACGCTCTAGGAGAGATGATCTCATGATCGATCTGCGAAGCGATACGGTCACCCAGCCGACCGACGAGATGCGTCAGGCAATGCACGACGCCGATCTTGGCGACGATTCGCGCGACGGAGATCCGACCGTCGTCCGGTTGGAGGAGATGGCGGCCCGCGTCACCGGCAAGGAGGCGGGACTGCTGGTCGCGAGCGGCACGATGGCCAATCTCGTCGCTTTGTTGACCCACGCGCAGCAGGGCGGAGAGGTCCTCCTCGACGCGCACGGTCATATCATGCGCAGTGAATTGGGCGGCGTTGCGCGGCTGGCGGGGCTCTTTCCAAAAGCCTATCCCTCGAACGCCGGCATTCCTGATGCCGCCGGTCTGCGCGAGCTCATCTATCCGAAGACGACGAAGGCGCGGATCGCGACCTCATTGATCAGCATCGAGACGAGCCATAACGACGCCGGCGGGGTGGTGCCGCCGCTCTCCTGTCTAGAGGAGGTCCAGGCCGCGGCGTCGCACGCCGGTGTCCCGATCCACATCGACGGTGCGCGGCTTTTCAACGCGGCGGTCTCCCTCGGTGTGCCGGCGTCGCAGATTACCCGCTTCGGCGACAGTGTCGGCTTCTGCTTGTCCAAAGGGCTGAGTGCGCCTGTCGGGTCGGTCCTGTGCGGCAGTGGCGCGTTCATCGAAAAGGCGCGGGCCTACCGGCGAATGGTCGGCGGCGCCATGCGCCAGGCCGGCGTCATCGCAGCGGCAGGTATCGTCGCGCTTGAACGAATGATCGATCGGCTGGCGGATGATCACCGCCGCGCGGCCGAGATCGCGCGTGGCCTGCACGCAATCGCGCCGGGCTTGGTCGATCCGAAGCGCGTGCAGACCAATATCATCATGGTTGACGTGAGCGGCACGGGAATGGCCGCCGATGCGTGGCGCGAGAGGCTGGCCGCGCAAGGCGTCCAAGCGGGTGCATGGTCGCGGACGTCGCTGCGGCTGGTGACGCACCGGCACATCGACGAGGCGGCGGTGGCGCAGACAATCGACGCTTTCCGATCCATCAGCCGGATCAGTTCGGCAGCGTGATGAAGCGGAAACGAGCCGCTATGCGCCTTCCGGGCGCGGAAAGGCGTGCTCGATCAGTTGCTGCTGCACGATGCCCAGATGCGCGCGCATCGCTTCCTCTGCCGCCTTGGGATTGCGCTCGCAGATTGCAGCCGCGATCTTGCGGTGGGCGGCGGCGTACCGCGCCTGATTGTTGATGCAGTGCGCGGTCTCCCGGCCGTGACGCCACGAGCGGTCGGAGGCAACCTGCAACAACGCCTCGAAGATGGTGACGAGAACGGGATTGCGAGCCGCGGCGGCAATGCGCCGGTGAAACGCGGCGTCAGCCTTTTCGTAGGAGATCGGATCCTTGGCGAGGCGGCTCGCCTCTGCCGACTCGAACAGCTTGTCGAAGTCGCTCTGCGTCCCGCGCAATGCGGCGAGACGCGCCAGGGTTGGCTCAATCGCCATGCGGGCCTCGAGCGTATCGACCGGGTTTGTCAGTTTCGCGAGCTCGGTGCTCAGGTCGATTGAGCCGTCGCGCGCGTCGCAAATGAGCGTGCCCCGGCCTTGCTGCCGCGTGATGCGCCCTTCCGCTTCCAAAAGATCGAGCGCATGCCTCACGGCCCGGCGGCTGATGCCCATTTGCTCGGCGAGTACACGCTCCGGTGGCAAACGTCCCGCCACCTGGACGTAATCGACTTCGATCATCCTGCGCAGTCGCGCAAGGGCCTCGTCTTTCGCGTCTGCCGGCGACGAGGACAGGCGGGGCGTTGCCCGCGCTTCGTGAAATTCAATGCTCACGCGACGTCCTCCGGTTTGCGCTGTCTGTTGCCGCACTGCGCGACGGTGAGCCTAACACTTCGCTCCGAACCAATAAAGAGATTGGTGCGCTAGACTTGATTGACGGGCGGACCATCTATGCTAGCGTTTGAACCAAGCTGATGCCGTTTCATCGACAGGAGTTCCGGTATGTCCTCCGCCAGCAACGTCACGCGTCTGCCCAATCGCGACATCGCGCTCAAGGCGCTCTACGAGGACGTCGCCACCAAGCACATGTTTCCATACTGGGCGACGACGAAGGAGGTGGCGAATGACGAAGACCGCCAGCTTCTCGCCGCGCAGAAGGCCGTGCCGTTCCTGTGGCGGTGTGCCGAGGACATCGAACCAATCCTCGACCGGGCCGTCCAATTGGTCACGATGGACGACTCCGAGCGCCGCTCATTGGTGCTGATGAATCCGGGACTGGCGCCGCGCCGCGCCACCGTGTCGACCATGTACACGGCCTACCGGCTCAACGACGCCAACGAGATCATGCCGCCGCACCGGCATTCGCCGAACGCGATCCGCCTCGGCTTGAAGGGCTCCGGCAACTTCACCGGGGTCGACGGCGAGAACATCGTGTTCGGACCGGGCGACATCGTGCTGACGCCGAACGACACCTGGCACAATCACGGCACCGTCGGCAACGAGACGGCGCTGAACCTCTCGGTGCTCGACCTGCCGCTGGTCGAGTCGCTCAACGCCGTGCACTTCGAGCACGACTACAAGGAGATGGAGAACGGCAAGCTCGTCTCCAAGAAGCAGCAGAGCGAGCGCTTCTCGCCCGACTATTCGCAGCGCATCTACGGCTATGGCGGCCTTTTGCCGCGCTACGCCAGCAAGCAGGCGCGCGGCGCCGGCACGTCGTCGCCGATGTTCGTGTACCGTTATGACCAGGTGCGCGAGCTCCTGCACCGCCACCGCGAGCACGACGCCGACGCGCATGACGGCCTGATGGTCGAATACGTCGATCCGACCAACGGGCAGCCCGTCTTCAAGACGATCACCTTCTTCATGCAGATGATTCAGCCGGGGCAGAAGACGCTCCCGGTCAAGACGACGTCGAGCCTTCTTGTCTCGCCGTTCGAGGGCGTCGGCCATACGCTGGTCGACGGGCAGAAGTTCGAGTGGAACAAGTTCGACACGCTCGCCGTGCCCGCCAATTCCTGGTTCGAGCACGTCAACACGTCGACGAAGGAGCCGCTGATCCTGTTCGTCGCCTCCGACGAGCCGACGCTGAAGAAGCTCTCGCTCTACCGCAAGTGGGGCAAGTCGGCGTCCGGCGAAGTCGCGCGCATCTTCGACTGAGCATCATCTCCGGCCCGCGTGAGCGGGCCGGCTCCTCACATTCATTTCCGAAAACGGCCGGACATTTCCGTGGCGAGTCACTCGAACACCAAGCTCATTTCCCATATCGACACGCCGGGCGGAGGTCAGGTCTGGGTCGAAGGTACGACGCTCTATGTCGGCCATATGCGGCCGACCAGCGGCACGACGATCATCGACATTGCCGACCCCCGTAAGCCAAAGATTTTGGCCAAGATCGACGTGCGCGAGGGTTGGCATTCGCACAAGGTGCGGGTCTCCGGCGACATCATGATCGTCAACCAGGAGAAGTTCGGGAAGTCGGCACGCACCGACGTCGGCGGCGGGATCGACATCTATGACGTATCGAACCGGTCGCAGCCCAAGCTGATCACCGAATGGCGAACGATCGGCGGCGGCGTGCAGCGTATCGATTTCGACGGCCGCTACGCCTACATCTCCCCGACAGCCGAGGGCTATATCGGCAACATCGTCATGATCCTCGATCTGGCCAATCCGGCGAAGCCGCAGGAAGTCGGCCGCTGGTGGATTCCCGGCCAATGGGAAGCCGGCGGCGAGGAGTACCCCTGGGCGAACTGGGTGCAGCCGCGCTGCCATCATCCGCTGCGCGTCGGCGACCGCCTTTACGTCAGCTATTGGCATAACGGCTTTTTCATCCTCGACATCGCCGACATGTCGAAGCCGAAGCTGGTCTCGCACATGAACACGAGCCCGGCGTTTCCGCATCCGACGCATACGTGCCTGGTCATCCCCGAACTGCTCAAGGGGCGTAAGATCATGATCGTGGCCGACGAGGATGTTGCGAAGCTCCGCCCATCGGCGCCCGCATTTTCGTGGACCTACGACATTTCGGTAGAGCAACTGCCGATCCCGATCTCGACCTTCCAGGTGCCGGGCCTCGACAGGGACGGGAGCCCGCAGCCGACCATGAGCGGCTGCCATCAGCCCTCGGAGCGATTCACGGGTACGATCGTGCCCTATGCGTGGTTCGCGCAGGGCCTGCGTATCGTCGATTACGCCGACCCGTTCGCGCCGAAGGAAGTCGGGCACTACCTGCCGGATGCCGCGCCGGGCGCCGACCGTGCGTCCTCCAACGATGTGACCATCGACAGTCGTGGGCTCATTTATCTCGTCGACCGCGTCAACGGCGTCGACGTGATCGAAGCCGCCGCGATGGCCTGAGAGGAACAGAGGCATGAGCGAGACCAAGCGCGCTGACGTCTATCCGATCGGCAAGAAGAACCCGAACCTGCCGTTTCATCCGGCGGTGCGGGCCGGCGATTACATCTTCGTCTCGGGCCAGGTCGCCAAGGACGCCAACGGCAACATGCTCTCCGGCACGATCGAGGAAGAGACGGCGGGAACGATCGAGGCGATCAAGCGCATCCTTGCGGAGGAGGGCGCGAGCCTTGCCGATGTCGTGCGGGTGACGACCTATCTCGAGGATACGCGCGACTTCGGTCGCTACAACAAGGTGTTCGCAGAGCATTTCAAGGACGCGGTGCTCGCGCGCACCACAGTAGAAGCGCGCGCCGTCATCAATACCAAGATCGAGATGGACGCGATCGCGTACAAGCCGAAATGAATGTGAGGGTTATGACCGCCGTCGCGCGCAACGCCCCAGCAGCTTCCGCCGCTGAGCAAGCAGCGCCGGCGCATATTGCGGCCCGCGGCGTCGCGGTCGACTTCTCGGTCGAGGGACGCCGCCAACGCGTCCTCAACGATATCAATGTGGCCGTACCGAAAGGCAGCTTCGTTTCGCTCATCGGTCCATCCGGCTGCGGCAAGAGCACGCTGCTGAAGGTAATGGCGGGCCTCGTCGCGCCGACCGAAGGTGAGGTGACTGTCGCTGGCATGTCGCCGCAGCAGGCGGTCAAGGCGCGTCTGATCGGCCTCGTGTTCCAGGAGGCGACGCTGCTTCCCTGGAAGAACGCGCTCGAGAACGCGGCCTTTCTCCTGATGACCGCCGACGACTCGATCAAGAAATCAGACGCGTTCGATCGCGCCGCCGCGATGCTCAGGCTGGTTGGGCTCGAAGACGCGGACAAGAAGCGCCCGAACCAGCTTTCCGGCGGTATGCGCCAGCGCGTCGCCATTGCGCGCGCCTTGGCGCTCGACCCGGAAGTGCTCCTGATGGACGAGCCGTTCGGCGCGCTCGACGCCATCACCCGCGAAGAGATGAGCGATTGTCTGCTCGATATCTGGGAGCGGACGCACAAGACGATCGTGCTGGTGACGCATTCGATCGACGAGGCCGTGTTCCTGTCGCGCGAAGTGCATGTCATGGGCACGGGTCCGGCCCGCATCATCGAGACCCTGCCGATCACGCTGCCGCATCCGCGCACCGAGGAGAGCTACTCCGCGCCCGCTTTCGCCACGGCCGAGGCGCGCCTGCGCAGCCTGCTGATCGAAAGTCACAAGCGAGGCCGCCGATGACCGACACGGCGTTGGATGGTTCGAGCGCAACGGTATCGCGTGGGGCGCTCGGGAAGGGACTGCAAGGCTTGATGCCGGCCTTGTTGCTGGCCCTCGGTCTGGTCATGTTCTGGGAAGTGGTGATCCGGCTCTTCAGCGTGCCGACCTTCGTCTTGCCGGCGCCGACGGCGATCTTTACGTCGCTGGTCGCGCACTGGAAGCCGCTCCTGGTGGCGGCCAAAGCGACGGCGCTCGAGGTGCTGTTCGGTTTCGTGCTGTCGGCGGTGGTCGGAATCGCTGTCGCGCTGGTGATCGTGCGCTTCGAGCGCTTCGGCCGCGCGCTCTATCCTCTCATCGTTCTGTTCCAGAACGTGCCGAAAGTCGCGCTCGCGCCCATCTTCATACTCTGGTTCGGCTACGATCTCGCGCCCAAGATCCTGCTGATCGTCGTCATTGCGTTCTTCCCGGTGGCGATCGACATGCTGGCCGGCCTGCAATCGGTCGAGCCGTCCTTCGTCTCGCTGATGCGATCGGTCGGCGCCAGCCAGGGCAAAATCATTCTGCGGGTGCGCATCCCACATTCGCTGCCGCATCTGATGGCAGGGTTGAAGGTCGCGATCACTTTCAGCGTCATCGGCGCCATCGTCGGCGAGTTCGCCGGCGCCAATCAGGGCCTCGGCTATGTCATCCAGTTCGCGTCGACGCAGCTCGATACGCCGCTGATCTTCGCGGCGCTGATCGTCGTCTCGATTCTCGGACTGGCGTTCTACTACGTCGTCGAGTTCGCCGAACATGTTCTGGTGCCCTGGGCGCCGAAGTTCGATCCGATCCATTCAGCCGGGTAACGGCGAAAAACGAGGGGAGTGTCATGAAGATCGTCTCGCTTGCTGTCGCGCTCGCCACCATGGTCAGCACCGCAGCGCTGGCCGCCGACAAGGTGTCGGTCCAGCTCGACTACGTCGTGCGCGGCAATCACGCCATGTTCTTTGTCGCGAAGAAGAAGGGCTACTTCGAGAAACAGGGCATCGACGTGACCGCGATCCAGCGCGGCACCGGCTCGCCGAACGCGATGCGCCTCGTCGGTAACGGCAATTCCGATTTCGGCTTCGGCGACCTGCCGACGCTTGCCGTGGCGCGCGCCCAGAACGTGCCGGTGGTGGCGCTGGCCGCCGTCAATCAGCACAGCCCGCTCGGCATGCTCGCCTTGTCGAAGAGCCACAAGCTGACCAAGCCGCAGGACTTGAAGGGCCTCAATATCGGCGTGCAGCCGTCCGGTTCGACCTACGTGTTTCTCAAGGCGTTCCTGGCCGCGAACGGCATGAGCCTCGATGACGTCAAGCAGAGCACAGTCAACCCGCCCTATGAGAACTATCTGCTGCTCGGCCGTGTCGACACCGTGCCCGGCTACATCGACGCCGAGGTGCCCGAGCTCGAGCACAAGGCCGGCGGGCCGGGCTCGCTGTCGATCATGCAGGGTTCGGATTTCGGCTACGCCGTCTACGGCTCGGGTCTCTTCACCTCTGAGAAGATGATCGCCGAGAAGAGCGACGTCGTGCAGCGCTTCGTCAACGCCTACATGCAGGCCTTCGCCGACGTGGTGAAGAACCCGAAGGAAGCGGCCGATATCATCGTCGAGATGAACCCTGAGTACGCCGACAAGAAAGAGGTGCTGGTCAAGCAGATCGAGGCCGACATCAAGGGCACCTTCTTCAGCGCCGACACGAAGGCGCACGGGCTCGGTTGGATGACCAAGGACGCCTGGTCGAAGACGACCCAGATCCTGCTCAGCCAGGGCGCGATGCCGAAGGCGATCGAGGTCGACGGTGCGTTCAACGACAAGTTCCTCAGCGGCGCCAACGCGCTGAAGCAGTAATCCGAGACCTGACCGGGAGACCCGAAATGATCCGCATTCTTGGCCGCGCCACGTCCGGCAACGTACAGAAGGTTCTCTTCTTCCTCGAGGAGGTCGGCCTCAAATACGTACGCGAGGACTATGGCCGGCAGTTCAACAACACGAACACCGATGCCTATCGCAAACTCAATCCGAACATGAAGGTGCCGACGCTGGTCGACGGCGACCTGTCGTCGTGGGAGTCGAACACCATCCTGCGCTATCTTGCGGCGACCCATGCGCCGCAACTGACCGGCACCACGCCAGCGGAGAAGACCTATGTCGAGCGCTGGATGGACTGGATGCTGGCGTCGCTGAACACGCCGTATCTCGCCATGTTCAAGGACGCCAAGAAGCCGGACGCCGAGCGCGCCGCCGACTTTGCCGCGCAGAGCGCCGATCTCGTCGCCCAGCTCAAGATTCTCGACGGCCATATTGCGGGCAAGCAGTGGTTCGCTCTCGATCGCTTCTCGCTCGCCGAGATCGCGCTTGCGCCCGTGGTCAAGCGCTGCCTCGAATTTCCGATCGAGCGTCCGGAGCTTGCAGAGCTGATGCGCTGGATAAAGGCCGTGGAGGCCCGTCCGGCTTTCGCGGTCGCGACCGGCGCCAAGCCCAGCACGCTCGCCAGCGCCGCCTGACGCATCGGGCCGCCCGCTTCG
>JBQCFB010000215.1:0-3557 GCA_051959715.1 Pseudolabrys sp. | reverse complement strand
GTGCCGCTTTATCCGCAATATGCGGCTGCGACGACGGCCACCGTCGCCGACAAGGCCTTCGATGCGCTCGCCGACATGCGATGGCAGCCGGCCTTGCGCGTCGCGCCCGCTTATTACGACCAGCCCGCCTACATCGACGCGATTGCGGCGTCGCTGGAGGAGGGGCTTTCGAAACTGGCGTTCAAGCCGGACGCGATCATCGCCTCCTTCCACGGCATGCCGGAGGACTATCTGAAGAAGGGTGATCCTTATTATTGCCAGTGCGCGGCGACGGCGCGGCTCCTGCGCGCGCGGCTCGGCATGGACGAACAGCAATTGATGCTGACGTTCCAGTCGCGCTTCGGCACGGCCGAATGGCTCAAGCCCTACACGATCGATACCGTCGCGGCCCTGCCAGGACGGGGCGTGAAGAACCTCGCCGTGATCACGCCGGGCTTCGCCGCCGACTGCCTCGAGACTCTGGAAGAGATCGGGATGGAAAACGCCGACGCCTTCAGGCGCGCCGGTGGCGAGAACTTCGCGGCGATCCCGTGCCTCAACGATTCGGATCGCGGCATGGCCGTGATCCGCGATGTCGTCGTGCGTGAATTGCAGGGGTGGCTCTGAGCTTCTTATCCCTCCCCCGCTTGCGGGGGAGGGTGGCGAGCGCAGCGAGCCGGGTGGGGGCGCCCTCCATGATCGCTGACGTGACCCCACCCCCGGCGCTTCCGCGCCGGACCCTCCCCTTTCAGGGGAGGGATAAGGTCGCGCCCGGCCGCACTAACCTCCCGTTAACCATGCCCTTTTAACGTCCGTTAACCACTGTCCGCCGGTCGCGGGCAGGGCCGCGCTATCGCGCGCGGAGGTGACGGAGGTTCGCGATCGAGACGTCGCGAAAATTCGAGTGGTTGCGGACGGCAGCGCCTTGCGCGTTGCTGATCGCGGCCGCATGCCTCGCCGCAGGCGGCGCGCGGGCGCAGACCGCGTTCCAGTTTCCCGATCCGCTCACGCCGAAGCTCCAGACCGATCCGCGCAAGCCGCCGACCTTCAAGAAGGTGACGACGCCGTCGAAGACGCAGTTCGGTCCGCCGCAGAATTTCGCGCCGGCCTCCGGCGCGGGCAAGACCGGATTCGACTCCACCAATGCCCGCAAGAAGGCCGCGCGGCGCAAGCCCGGCGCCACCGCGGCCGCCGAGAAGCAGGCGACGGCGCCCGGCGCTGCGCAGCCTCTGACCATCTCGCCGGCGACGCCGTCGCAGAAGCCCGCGGACAATGCGTTCGCGCAGGCGCCCGCCGCGCCGCCGGGCTCGCCGCCGGTCGAGATCGGCCCGATCCGCAAGCCGCCGCCGAAGCGCAAGGCGCACACCGAGCCGCCGGACGAATACACGCCGCTCGGCATTCGCGCCGGCGCCTTCGATCTCTATCCCGCGCTCGAATTGATCGGCGGCTACGCCACCAATCCCGGCGCGTCGCCGGACCCGAAGGGCGCCGCGCTCTACACGATCGCGCCGGAATTGCGCGCGCAGTCGAACTGGTCGCGTCACGAGCTCAAGGCCGAGCTGCGCGGCAGCTATACAGGCTACTCGCCCGACGAGTCGCCGACATTGAGCAGGCCCTACTTCAACGGCAAGGTCGACGGCCGCATCGACGTGCGCGACACGACGCGCGTCGATCTCGGCGCGCGCACGCTGGTGTCGACCGACAATCCCGGCAGCCCGAATTTGCAGGCCGGCCTGTCGAAGCTGCCGGTGTTCGTGACCTATGGCGGCAATGCCGGCGTCACGCAGCGCCTGAACCGTTTCGAGATCACGGTGAAGGGCGACGCCGAGCGCACGTCCTACCAGGACTCGCAATTGACCGACGGCACGAGCGCGAGCAACCAGGACCGCAACTACAATCAGTACACGGCCACCCTGCGCGGCGGCTACGAGCTGACGCCGGGCGTGAAGCCTTTCGTCGAGGTCGGCATCGACACGCGCGTGCACGATCTGTCGACCGACTTCTCGGGCTATCAGCGCAACTCGAAGGGCTTCGTCGGCAATGTCGGCACCACGTTCGAGATGACGCGCGTGCTGACCGGCGAGGTCTCGGTCGGTTACCTGACGCGCGACTATGACGATCAGCGCTTCGACCGGCTCAAGGGCCTCATCGGCAGCGCCTCGCTGGTGTGGACGGTCGACGCGCTCAACACGGTGAAGCTCACCGGCACATCGACGCTCGGAGAATCGAACATTCCCGGCGTGCCGGGCGTGTTCTACCGCGACGCGGGCGTGCAGTGGGACCACGCGTTCCGCCGCTGGCTCATCGGCTCGCTCAAGGTCGGCATCGGGCAGGACCTCTACGAGGGCTCGCCGACGGCGACGACCGATGTCGGCGGCCGCACCGACAACCGCTATTCGGTCGGCGCCGGGCTCACCTACAAGATCGACCGCACCATGCAGGTCAAGGGCGAGTTCCAGCAGAACTGGCTGCGCTCGAACGTCTCCGGCGTCGATTACACCGCCAGCACGTTCCTCCTCGGCATCAGGCTCCAGCGCTAGCGAATCCCTGCGCGCAGGAAGCTCTGGATGAAGGCGCGCTGGAAGACGAGGAACGCGATCATCAGCGGCGCCGACGTCATCAGCGCCGCGGCGCAGATCACCGACCAGTCGACGCCCTGATCGACCGAGGCGAACACCTGCAGGCCGACGGTGAGCGGCCGCGTCTCCACCGAATTGGTGACGATCAGCGGCCACAGGAAGTTGTTCCAGTGGTAGCTGACCGAGACGAGGCCGTAGGCGACGTAGACCGGCTTCGCCAGCGGCAGGTAGACGCGCCAGATCGTCTGCAGCGTGCTCGCGCCTTCCATGCGCGCGGCGTCGTCGAGCTCCTTCGGGATGGTCTTGAACGCCTGCCGCAACAGGAAGATGCCGAAGGCCGACGCCACGTAGGGGATACCGACGCCGGTCAAGGTGTCGATCAGGTTCATCGCCTGCAGCGTGCGATAGTTCTCGAGGATCAGGACGTCCGGCGTGACCATGAGCTGGATCAGGATCAGCGCGAACAGGACGTCGGCGCCGTAGAACTTCCATCGCGCCAGCCCGAACGCCGCGAGCGTGCAGATGACGAACTGCGCCAGCATGATGCCGAGCACCAGCATGATCGTGTTGAGGAAGTAGCGCGCGAACGGCGCCGCCTCCCAGGCACGGGCGAAATTGTGCAGCGTCAGCGGCGAGGCGGGATCGAAATGCGTCGCATAGGCGGACGGATGAAACGCCGCCCACAGCGCATAGAGCAGCGGCAGCGCCCATAGCAGGGCGAAAATCCAGGCGGCGAGGGTGGAAAGCGAGATGTTCCTCATCGTCTCACCGGTAATGGACCTTGCGGTCGACGAGGAAGAACTGCGCCAGCGCCACGCCGGCGAGGCAGACGAGCAGCACGGTCGACATGGCCGCGGCGTAGCCGACGTCCCAGAACGAGAAGGCGAGCTGGTAGATGTAGAACAGCAGCAGGGTGGTCGCGTTGTCCGGTCCGCCGCCGGTCATGGCGATGACCTGGTCGACGACGCGGAACGCGTTGATCAGCGCGTTGATGCCGAC
>JBQCFB010000214.1:0-2120 GCA_051959715.1 Pseudolabrys sp. | reverse complement strand
CTGGCCGAAGCCGTACTGGTCCGGCCGCGACCAGCTCAACCGCATCAAGAGCCGGCCGGAGCCGGCGATCGGGAAGGTGTAGATGAGCGTGCTCGGCGGACGGCATGCACTGGTCACGGGCGGCGGCTCCGGCATCGGCGCCGCGATCGCGCGCGCGCTCGGCGAGGCCGGCGCGTCCGTCACCATTGCCGGGCGCGACCGGGCGAAGCTCGATGCGATGGCGCGGACGATCACGTGCGCAACCGTCGTCGCCGACGTCACCCGCGAGGCCGATTGCAGCGCGATGGTCGCCGCCGCGCGCCGGCAGAATGGTCCGATCGATATCGTCATCGCCAATGCCGGCGCGGCCGAGAGCGCGCCGTTCGGAAAAATCGACAGCGCGCACTGGCAGCGCATGATCGACGTCAATCTGACCGGCTCGTTCAACACGGCGCAGGCGGCGCTCGCCGATCTGACGCGCGCAGGCGCAGGCGAGGGCGGCCGCCGGCTGGTGTTTGTTGCCTCGACCGCGGCGCTCAAAGGCTACCCCTACGTCGCGGCCTATGTCGCCGCCAAGCACGGTGTCCTCGGCCTTGCGCGTGCGCTGTCCGCGGAGCTTGCGGCGACCGGCGTCACCGTCAACGCCGTGTGCCCGGGTTTCACCGACACGCCGCTGCTCGCCGCATCGGTCGACGCCATCGCCGCCAAGACGAAGCGCTCGGCCGACGACGCACGCGCCGCGCTCGCGAAGGACAACGCGCATAACCGCCTGATCACGCCGGAAGAGGTCGCCGGCACCGTGCTGTGGCTGTGCACGGCGGCCGCGCAATCCATCAACGGTCAGGCCATCGCCATTGCCGGAGGTCAGGTATGACTCTCGCCACCAAACCCGCGCCGCGCGCGACCGCGCGTCCGCCCGGCAAGCAGCGGCTGCGTCTGTGGCTGCGCCTCCTGCGCGCGACCCGCGCGATCGAGGCCGACCTGCGCGAGCGGCTGCGCGTGCAGTTCCAGATGACGCTGCCGCAGTTCGACGTGATGGCCGCGCTCGCGCGCGCCGAGAGCGGGATGACCATGACCGAGCTGTCGCGCAAGCTGATGGTGTCGAACGGCAACGTCACCGGCATCATCGACCGTCTCGTCAACGACAAGCTGGTGCTGCGCCAGGCGCCGGCCGAGGACCGCCGCTCCTTCGTCGTGCGTCTGACGCCGAAGGGCGCGGCGCAGTTCGCGACGGTGGCGCGCGAGCACGAGGAATGGGTCAACCGGCTGCTGTCGGACTTCGACGCCGACGAGACCGAACGGCTGATCGGCACGTTCGACGGGCTGGCCGACCGCATCCGCAACGGAGGGACGCGCGCGTGAGCATGGCCCAGTTCAAGCCCGAACATTTCAACTGGCGCATGGAGGCGGGTGGCGTCGCCGTCATCACCCTCAAGCGCCCCGAGCGCAAGAACCCGATCACGTTCGACTCCTATGCCGAGCTGCGCGACACGTTCCGCCGTCTCGTCGGCGCGGACGACGTGAAGGCGATCGTGTTCGGCTCGAACGGCGGCAATTTCTGCTCGGGCGGCGACGTGCGCGACATCATCGGCCCGCTGTTCGACCGCGACATGAAGGGCCTCGTCGAATTCACGCGCATGACCGGCGATCTGGTGAAGGCGATGCGTGCCTGCCCGCAGCCGGTGATCGCCGCGGTCGACGGCGTCTGCGTCGGCGCGGGCGCGATGATCGCGCTGTTCTCCGACATGCGCATCGGCACGGCGAACGCGAAGACGGCGTTTCTCTTCACCCGCGTGGGGCTCGCCGGCTGCGACATGGGCGCCTGCGCCATGCTGCCGCGCGTGATCGGGCAGGGCCGCGCGGCCGAGCTCCTCTACACCGGCCGCACCATGGCCGCCGACGAGGCGGAGCGCTGGGGCTTCTTCAATCGTCTGGTCGCGCCGGACGCGCTCGATGCCGAGGCGATCAAGCTCGCGCAGTCGCTCGCCGCGGGACCGACGTTCGCGCACATGATGACCAAGACCATGCTGAACCAGGAATGGTCGATGAGCCTCGACATGGCGATCGAGGCGGAAGCGCAGGCGCAGGCGATCTGCATGCAGACGCGCGACTTCCGCCGCGCCTATGACGGCTTCATCGCC
>JBQCFB010000213.1:0-4488 GCA_051959715.1 Pseudolabrys sp. | reverse complement strand
GACGGCACGCCGCAGACGCTCGACCAGTACGCCAAGGACGTCGCGGCCTTCCTGATGTGGGCGGCCGAGCCGAAGCTCGAGCAGCGCCACCGCATCGGCTTCCAGGTCATGATCTTCCTGATCGTGCTCTCCGGCCTTCTGTACTTCACCAAGAAGAAGGTGTGGCACGAGGCCGAGGCGCCGCGCGAAGCCGCGCACGGCCATAACCCGGCGAAGACGAGCCTCTGAGCCGCCTGTAGCGAGATCAAGTTGCGAAGGGCCCCGCGAGGGGCCCTTCGTCGTTTCGGGGCCGGTGCGGCCGCTTCACTTCGGCGGCGCGCTCGCGCGACCGAAGACGAAGCTGTAGTCGGTCGCATAGGACGCCGTCTGATTGCCCGCCGAGGACACCGAGCCGTAGATGTGACACGTGAGGCACCCCGTGTTCGGCTGCTGCTTGAAGGTTTCGAGCACGGCGTTGACCACGGTCTGGCTGTTCGGATTGCCGTTCGGCAGCGGCGCGTTCAGCGGCGCCTTCTGGTTGCCGATATCCACCGGGCTCAGCGGCCACTGGATGTTGACGATCTTGTAGTACTGCCACGACGACTTCGGGTCGGACTGCCTGATCAGGTTCTGCATGTAGGCGTTGAGCTGCGGCGTCGACGCCTCGTCCGGCGTGACCTGGACGACCTGACCGGGATCGGCATCCTTGACGTTGACGGGGCAGGGCTGGCCACCCTGCGTGCAGTTCGGATTGTAGAAATTGTACTTCCCCTTCGCGGACTGACCCTGCACCGGTGCATTGTCGATCTGTGCGAACGTCGCCCAGATGCCCTGGCCGCTGACCGGCAGGAACATGTGGAAGCCGACGAGACCGACAGTCACCGGCAGGAACGATCCCGGCAGGATCGCCGGCACGGTGTGGAAGCGTCCGGACTTGCGCTCGGCGTCGGACAGGATCTTCCACGCGGCCTTCATCTCGATCGCGCCGAGCTGCCCGTATTTCGACGGCCCGGCCGGCAGCACGATCACATTCGTCGCACCGAACGTCGCCTGCGTGTCCGCGTTATAGAGACCGTTGCCGACGATGTAGTCGTACTGGTCGCGGTTCATCGCGACCTCGTAATAGACCGGCTTGCCATTGAGATCGTACAGCGTGCCGCCGCCGGCCTGCGTGATGGAGCGCAGGATGTCCGGCGGAATGATGCCGGCATGGTTGGCGACATTGTTGAGCACCGCGCGCGAGATCTTGGAACGCATGCTCAGGCGGCGCACTGCGCCGCTCGCGACACGCTGCGCGAGGCCCTTGTCGAGCGTCGCCAGGAGCTGCAGCCCGTCCCACGGGCCGGGATCACGGCCGCCCGGCAGGAATGTCTCGTCCGCGGTCTTGTAGGTTTCCCAGACGGTCGAGCCGGGCGCGCCGAACTTCGCGCTCTTGTTGGGCACGCCGCGCTGGCCGCGCGTCGCAGGCCAGTTCAGGTAGATGAAGTTCTGCCACATCATGCATTCGAAACCGAGATTGGTGCGATCGCCGGACGATGTGGAGAAGGTGGGCGTCAATGTCGGCGGCGGCTGTGGCGGCGAGCCGCCGCAGCCGAAGCGCGGCGTCTGGGACTGCGCCTGCGCCATCGTAGCAGAGGCAACGAGAGCAAGTGCAGCGACGCATCCGAGCAAGGCCCTGGTCATGACGAACTCCCCCGTGAGCTCTCGAGGCCGCCGATTGCCGGCCGCCTGAAATACCACTTAAGCGGGAATTCAGATTTATTACAATCGGGACGTCGGTGCGCCGCGCGCGGGGCTTGTCCGCCCGACCGGTGGCCCGTATGCCCAATGGCCGCGACACTGCGGCGAAGGACGTGAGGCGGCGGAATGACCAGATCGGTCCTCGGCATCATCGGCGGCTCCGGCGTCTACGACCTGCCGGGGCTCTCGAACGTGCGCGAGGAGCGCATCAAGAGCCCCTGGGGCGAGCCGTCCGGCGCCCTGCGCATCGGCGACATCAACGGCCTTCCGGTCGTCTTCCTGTCGCGCCATGACAAGGGACATCGCCTGTCGCCGTCCGACATCAACTACCGCGCCAATATCGACGTGCTGAAGCGCGCCGGCGTCACCGATCTCGTCTCGCTGTCGGCCTGCGGCTCGTTCAGGGAGGATTTGCCGCCGGGTACGTTCGTGATGGTCGACCAGTTCGTCGACCGCACGCATCTGCGCCAGACCTCGTTCTTCGGAAAGGGGTGCGTCGCGCACGTGTCGATGGCGCATCCGGTGGCGCCGCGGCTGCATATCCGTCTCGCCGAGGCGGCGCGCGAGGAGGGCATCGCGTTCGCCCGTGCCGGCACCTATGTCTGCATCGAGGGACCGCAGTTCTCGACCTATGCCGAGAGCATGACCTACAAGACGCTCGGCTATTCGGTCATCGGCATGACCAATCTGCCCGAGGCAAAACTCGCCCGCGAAGCCGAGATCTGTTACGCGACCGTCGCCATGGTCACCGATTTCGACTGCTGGCACCCGGAGCACGATGCGGTGACGGTGGCGGACATCGTCAAGGTGCTCACGACCAATGCCGAGCGCGCCAAGAACCTGGTGGCGCGGCTTGCGCGCGATTTCCCGCGCGAGCACGAAGCCTGCCCGATCGGCTCGGACCGCGCGCTCGACACCGCGCTTATCACGGCGCCCGAGGCGCGCGATCCGAACTTGCTGAAGAAATTGGACGCGGTCGCCGGCCGCATCCTCGGCCGCGCGACCTGATCGTCACATAGGCGGCGGCAGGTCCTTCGAGCCGACCGTGACCCGGCTTGTCTGCAGCGAGCCGTCGCTGTTCTTGGTGGCGCCGACAATCACCACCGCGGCGTCAGGCTTGAGCTCCGATCGATTGCCGGGCACCAGCGACACGACCTTCGTGCTCGGGGTGATCTCGACCGCTTTCGAGCCGCCGTTGTAGTCGACCGTGATGGTGTTTCCGTCGACCTTGTTGACCTTGTTGTCGGCGACCTTGGCGGGGTTCTTCTTCACGGTGCCGTTGGTCATGCTGCTTTTCGGCGCGAGATTCCAGTCACGCGTCCCTTCGCCCGCGCCGCGCATGGAGGGTGGGAAGATGTGGATCTCGATCGCCTGCAGCGTGCCGTCGGTCTTCGGGGTCGCTGCGGTGCCGATATAGCTGCCGGGCTTGATGTCCGAGACACTGGCCTTGGCCACGGATACGACCGTCGTGTTGTCGGCAAGATGGACCTTTGCGGCCCCTCCCACGGCATCCTGGATGGTGAGCATATTGCCGTTCACGCTGGTGATCGTGCCGCGCAACGGCGGCGAGCTGACGGCGGCCAGCGAGGCGAGGGGGCCGGCCGCGACCAGAGCGACGATCGGAACGGCGAGAGCGATACGGTGCATGTGCTGGGTCCTTGATCACGTAAGAGGATTCCCCCAGCCAGCGCGCGGCAGTCTAGCGATCGCGCGCTGTGTGTAGAGTCACAGTCGCGTGTGGGCGGGCCGCCTGCCGGATGGAACCGGACTTGTCGCGGCCTGCCATGTCTTTTAGGACTACCGCTCCCTTAGCGCCCGCGGCGGCAGCCGACGGCACCAGCAGCGTGTTTCATGGACAAATCGACCCCCGACTTCGACCTGCGCGACGCGGTCCGGACGATCCCCGATTATCCCAAGCCGGGGATCATGTTTCGCGACATCACCACGCTGCTCGGCAATGCGCGCGCCTTCCGCCGCACGGTCGACGAACTGGTGCAGCCCTGGGCAGGTTCGAAGATCGACAAGGTCGCCGGCATCGAGGCGCGCGGCTTCATCCTCGGCGGCGCCGTGGCGCATCAGGTCTCCGCCGGCTTCGTGCCGATCCGCAAGAAGGGCAAGCTGCCCCACAAGCGCGTCAGCATGACCTATGCGCTGGAATACGGTGAGGACGTGATCGAGATGCACGCCGACGCACTGGTGTCCGGCGAGCGAGTGGTGCTCGTCGACGACCTCATTGCGACCGGCGGCACGGCTGAGGCGGCAGTGAAGCTGCTCCGCCAACTCGGCGCCGAGGTGCTCGCGGCCTGCTTCGTTATCGATCTGCCGGAGCTTGGCGGCGCCCGCAAGCTACGCGCGCTGGGCGTTCCGGTGCGGACGCTGATCGCCTTCGAAGGGCACTAGGCCGCACTGCAATATAAAAAAAGACACACCGGCAGCCGCGAGAGCCGGCCTTCCATTTTTTCGTATCGCTTCCGATGCGGCTGGTCCGGATGACGCCCGGTCCGGCAAATATGCGCCCGTACAGCGCTTTGGCCCAATTAGATGGGCGAAAAGCGCAGGCATCGGTACGCTAGCTGACCGACACAAACACAGAATCTCTTCTACCTCTGGCGCTTGCGGGCGACGGTGCCATTCCGCGCCATTCCCTCCCAGCCGTAATTCCGGCCCGCGCGCAGTGCCGAGGATCCTCTTGTCGACCGACAATTTGATTTTGCAATCTCTCCCGGCCACGGTGAGAGCCGCTCTCGAACAACATCTGACACCGGTCGA
>JBQCFB010000212.1:0-17927 GCA_051959715.1 Pseudolabrys sp. | reverse complement strand
CCTCGAACGTGCCCTGGAACCAGGTTGCCCACATCCGCCCCTCGGCATGCCAGAGCGTGCGGAAGCGGTCCCACTGCCGCGCATCGCGCCACAGCACCCAGTTCTCGACGATGTCGCGGATGGCGAGGCGGTCGGCGATTTGGTCAGGCATGGCGTTCAATGGTTGTCATCGCCGGGCTTGACCCGGCGATCCCGCTTAGGCGAGCAATGTGCCTACCTAAGCGGGGTGGCCGGGACAAGCCCGGCCACGACAAGGGGCGGAAGGGCGCATCGCATGAGCAGGCTTGCAGGCAAGACCGCGATCGTCACCGGCGGCGCGAAGGGCATCGGCGCGCACTATTCGCGGGCGCTCGCGGCGGCCGGCGCGCGCGTCATGATCGCCGACATCGAGGACGGCGCGGCGCTCGCGGCGGAGATTTCGGCCAAGCACGGCAAAGACGCAGCGGTCTCGGAGCGCTTCGACGTCGCCGACGAAGCGTCGGTGAAGGCGCTCGTCGCCGGCACGATGAAGCGCTTCGGCCGCATCGACATCCTCGTCAACAATGCCGCGCTCTACGCCAAGCTCTCACCACGCAATTTCAACGAATGGGACGCCGAGATCTGGGACAAGGTGATGGCGATCAACGTGCGCGGGCCGTATTTGATGGTGCGGCACGTGTCGCCGCACATGATCGCGCAGAAGAGCGGCAAGATCATCAACATCGCCTCGGGCGCGGCCTACAAGGGCGTGCCGCGCATGCTGCCTTACGTCACCTCGAAGGGCGCGATGCTCGCCTTCACCCGCGCGCTGTCGCGCGAACTCGGCGCACACAACATCGCGGTCAACTCGCTGTCGCCGGGCTACATCCTCAGCGACACCGGCCTGGAGAATTCGACGCATGTCGAAGAGGAGCGTATGCCGGTACGCAACAGCCGCGCGTTCAAGCGCGACGGCTATCCGGAGGACCTCGTTGGCGCGCTGGTGTTCCTCGCTTCGTCCGACAGCGACTTCGTCACCGGCCAGTCGCTGGTCGTGGACGGCGGCTCGGTGAACAATTAGCGGCGGATAAATCGGGCGGCACATGCGCAAGGCGGGCGACGGCGTGACGGTCATCGAGGACGGCGGCATCCTCATCGAGAAGGATGTGCCGATCCCGCTCTCCGACGGTCACGTCTCTTATTGCAACGTGTTCCGGCCGAAGGGCGCCGGCAAGGTGCCGCCGATCGTCGTGTTCACGCCGTATGGCAAGGACTCCGACGTCGCTGTCGACTTCAAGCGCTACTGGGATGTCGTGTTGCGCGACCATCCGGAAGTCGTGAGCGACGGTTCGACCGGCAAATACCTGACCTGGGAAGTGCCGGACCCGGAGCGCTGGGTGCCGGCCGGCTATGCGGTCGTCGTTGTCGATGCGCGCGGCACCGGCAAGTCGCGCGGCTTCTACGAGATGATGGCGCCGCTGCAGACGCGCGAATATTTCGACGCGATCGAATGGGCCGGCACGCAAACGTGGTCGAACGGCAAGGTCGGTCTGCTCGGCGTCTCCTATCTGGCGATCAAGCAGTGGCAGGTGGCGGCGCTGCAGCCGCCGCATCTCGCGGCGATGATCCCGTGGGAGGGGATGTTCGACCACTACCGCGACTTCTACCGCCACGGCGGCATCTATTCGTCCTTCTTTCTCAAGCTGCTCTGGGACAACCAGATCGCGACCAACCAGAACGGCAATGCGGCGACGCCTTATCGCGACCGCTTCACCGGCGCGGTGTCGACCGGCGTCGCGATCAATCCGGACATGCTGGCCGGCAATCTCGCCAATGTGTACGAGGCGGGTCTGAAGCATCCCTTCGACGACGCCTATTTCAGGCTGCGCACGCCGGTCGCCGAGCGCATCAGGGTGCCGTTTCTGTCGGCCGGCAATTGGGGCGGGCTCGGCCTGCACCTGCGCGGCAATGTCGAGGCGTTCGAGCGCGCGGCGTCGCGCGACAAATGGCTCGAGATGCACACCGACACGCATTTCGCGTCGATGTACCTGCCGGACGCGGTGGCGCTGCAACGCCGCTTCTTCGATCACTTCCTCAAGGGCGAGGACAATGGCTGGGACCGGCAATCACGTGTGATCCTCACCGTCCGCGATCCGCGCGGCATGACGCGCCGTGACGAGAACGAGTGGCCGCTCGCGCGCACGAAGTGGACTCGCTACTACCTCGATGCCGACGCGGGCGCGCTATCGATCGGTGCACCAGCGTCAGGCGCTGCCGAATACGATGCGTTCGGTCTGGGCGTGACCTTGCGCAGCGCACCGTTCGCCGCCGACACGGAATTCACTGGCCCTGTCGCGGCCAAGCTGTTCGTCTCGAGCAGCACGGCGGACATGGACCTGTTCCTCACCCTGCGCGTGTTCGATCCAGAGGGCGGCGAGGTGACCTTCATCGGCGCCAACGATCCGCAGGCGCCGGTGTCGCAGGGCTGGCTCCGCGTGTCGCAACGCAAGCTCGACCCGGCGCGCTCGCGGCCGGGCAAGCCTGTCCATCCGCACGACGAACGCCTTCCGGTTGTGCCGGGCGAGGTCTACGAGGTCGATGTCGAGATCTGGCCGACCTCGATCGTCGTGCCGGCCGGCTACAGGTTGGCCCTGACGATTGCCGGCCAGGATTTCGCGCGGCCGGAAGCGCAGGGGATGATGAAGGGCTCCGGCATCTTCCTTCACGACGATCCGGCCGACCGGCCCGCCGACCTGTTCGGCGGCCGCAACACGGTCCACACTGGCGGCGACCGCGCGAGCTACCTCCTGATGCCGCTCATTCCCCCGCGCTGATCAGGTCTGCCGGCCGGATTCCGGCATTTCCGCCGAACCTTCGATCCGCTATAGTGGTTACAAATCCAACTAAATGGCTCCCACGGAGGAAGTCCCATGGCGACGGCGACCGCTCACGCTGATCCCAAGCACAACATCCAGAACGCCCGGCAGGCCTATTACGATAAGATCTCGCAATTCCACCTCGCGCCGCTCTGGGAGGTGTTGAGAGGTCTCGTCACGCCGGAGCCGAAGACGCAGATGGTCCCGGCGCTGTGGAAGTTTCCGCAGGTCGAGAAGCTGATGCTCGAGGCCGGCGAGGTCATCACCGCCGAGGAAGCCGAGCGCCGCGTGCTCGTGCTCGAGAACCCCGGCGATCCCGGCAAGTCGAAGATCACCAATTCGCTGTTCGCCGGCATCCAGCTCATCATGCCGGGCGAAGTCGCCGAGGCGCACCAGCATGTCGCCTCCGCGATCCGGTTCGTGCTCAAGGGCAAGGGCGCCTACACCGCGGTCGAAGGCGAGAAGTCGCAGATGGAGCACGGCGACTTCATCATCACCGCGAACTGGGCGCCGCACGACCACGGCAATCCCGGAAGTGAGCCGGTGATGTGGCTCGACGTGCTCGACATGCCGACGGTCAATCACTTCCAGGCGTCGTTCGCGCACCACTTCGACGACAAGATGCAGAACGTCAATCACGAGGACGGCGACTCGTTCGAGCGCTACGCCATGGGCGTGCTGCCGGACGGCGCGCCGGCGGCCGCGCTGCGCACGCCGGTCATCAACTATCCCTACGCCAAGATGAAGCCGATCCTTCAGCGTCTGAAGAAGACCGGCGACGTCGACAAGCGCCACGGCGCGCGCGTGCGCTACGCCAACCCGATCAATGGCGGGCCGGTGATCCCGACCATGGGCGCGAACCTGTCGCTGCTGCCGGCCGGCTTCAAGGGCGAACCCTATCGCTCGACCGACGGCACCGTGTTTTGCGTCGCGGAAGGCACCGGCACGACGACGATCGACGGCAAGGCGTTCGAGTGGGGCGTCAACGACGTCTTCGTGGTGCCGCCGTGGAAGCGCTATCAGCACGCGGTCAGCGGCAAGGACGACGCCGTGCTGTTCTCGATTTCCGACCGCCCGGCGCAGGAAGCGCTCGGCATCTGGCGCGAAGGCAACTAGCCGCCCGGCCAAGCAGCGACATCGAGCCGCGCCCGCCGGGCGCGGCTTTTTCGCATGTGCGGGCTGGACGATTCCGCCGTCTTGCGCGTTATCTCCGCCGTTGCGACAGTTCCGGCTGGTAAAAGGAGACCACCGAATGCAGATGCAAGAACTCGCGGCCGGCCACGGCGCGCTCAAGGCCGTGCGCACGGGCGAGGGCCCCGACATCGTCGTGCTGCATTCGCTGCTCGCCGACCGCCACGCCTTCGATCCGGTGCTGCCGAAGCTGGCCGAAAAGCATCGCGTGACCTTGTTCAACCTGCCGGGCTTCCACGGCTCGCAGCCGCCGATGCTGGCGCTGCTCGACGCCTATGTCGCGGCCGTGCAGGACGGCTTCCAGGAATTCGGCATCGCCAAGGACGCCGTGCTCATCGGCAACGGCTTCGGCGGCACGCTGGCGCTCGCCTTCGCCATCGCGCATCCCGAATGCATCTCGAAACTCGTCGTGAGCGATGCAGCGGCGTGCTTTCCGCCGGAAGGCCGGCAGCAGTTCGCCGTGATGGCCGACAAGGTCGCGCAGGGCGGCCTCGGCACAGTCGCCGAGATCGCGGCGAAGCGCGTCTATTCGCCGGCCTATCTCGCCGCGCATCCGGAGAAGGTCGACGAGCGCAAGAAGGTCCTGCTCGGCATCGACCCGAAAGGCTTCCACGCGGCGTGCAAGATCCTGCAGGAGACCGATCTCGTGCCGCTGCTCAGCCACCTGAAAGTGCCGACGCTCGTCGTCTGCGGCGAGCACGACCAGGCGACGCCGCCGGTCTTGAACAAGGAGATTGCCGAGAAGGCGACGGGCGCGAAGTACATCGAGCTGCCGGGCTGCGGCCATTGCCCGCCGCTCGAGCAGCCGGACGCGTTCCTGAAGGCGATCGGCGGGTTCGTCGGCCTCTAGCCGGCGTTGCGAATTTCGGTCGAAAAGACCTTTTGCGCGACCTGCCATTGCCCGTCGATTTTCAAAAGCGACAACTGGTCGGTGAAAAAGCGCGGCGGTATGGCGCAATTCAGTTTCACGAACGCCATGGTCGGGCTGACGATGTCGACGGTCAGCACTTTGTCGTGCCTCGGCAAATTCTGCGATTTCGGCGACGGCCGGGTGCGGACCCGGTCGAGCCACTGGTCGCGCGGGGTGATGGTCAAGCCATCATCGGCGATGGTGGTCAGCGCGCTGGTTTTGTGAAAGACGCGCGCGATCTTGTCCGCATCGCCTTCGTAAAGGCCGTCGAGATAGATTGAGATCACCTGCGCGATTGCGTCTTCATCGGACGTGGTGGTCATGACGGATCCTGCCTTTTCTGTCACCCGCTCAGGCTAGCCGAGCGCTCCCATCACCGCCTTCGAGATCGCCGCGGTGCCGTCGCCGCCGCCATATTCCATCGGCTTGAGGCCCGCCGCATAGGCCTTGTCGACCGCGCGCTCGATGCGCTGCGCGGCTTCCGCCGCGACGGGGACGTCGTGCTTGTCGGCGAGCCAGTCGAGCATCATCGCCGCCGATAAAATCATCGCGGTCGGATTGGCCTTGCCCTGGCCCATGATGTCGGGCGCGGTGCCGTGGCAGGGCTGGAACACGGCGTGCGTGTCGCCGATGTCGGCCGACGGCGCGATGCCCAATCCGCCGATCAGGCCGGCGGCGAGATCGGACAGGATGTCGCCGAACATGTTCTCCATCACCATGACGTCGAAGCGTTGCGGCCGCAGCACCATCATCGCCGCGCAGGCATCGACATAGACCATCTCGGTCTCGACGTCGGCGAACTTCGCCTTGCGCTCGTTGAAGATGTCGCGCTGCCAGTTGAACGCCTTGAACACGTTCGCCTTGTCGATCAGCGACAGCTTGCCCGGCTTGCCGCGCGATTTGCGCCGCTGCGCGAGCCGGAGCGAAAAGTCGAACAGCCGCTCGGTCTTGCTGCGCGTCACCACCAAGGTTTCGCGCGCGTCGTCCTTGGTCGTGACGCCCTTGCCCATCGAGGCGAACAGGCCTTCGGTGGATTCGCGGATGAGGACGAAGTCGATGCCCTTCTCGTGCGCGCCGACGATGGGCGAGGGGACGCCGGGGATCAGCCGCGCCGGCCGCACGCCCGCATAGAGATCGAAGATGAAGCGCAGTTCGACCTGCGGCATGATCTCGGTGTTGTCGGGATAGCGCACGCTCGGCAGGCCGCAGGCGCCGAGCAGGATGGCGTCGGCGGTCTCGCACAGCTTGATCGTGTCGGCCGACATGGACTTGCCGGTGGCCTTGTACTCCTCGGCGCCGGCGGGAGCCTCGGTGTAGCGGAACGACAGGCCGGGCGTCGTCGCCTCGACGCGGCGCAGGACGTCGAGCGCGGGCTTCATCACCTCATGGCCGATTCCGTCTCCGGGCAGCACGGCGATGTGGAAGGCGGAATTTGCGGACATGGTCTGATTTGTCTTTGGCGGCGGGACCTGCACTAAATAGCGAAGGCGTCAGTCGTGCAAGGGTTCAAAGACATGCCTCGTTTCTCCGCGCATCTCGGCTACCTGTTCCTCGACCGGCCGCTGTTGCAGCGGATCGACGCCGCGGCCGCCTGCGGCTTCAAGGCGATCGAGGGACGCTTCCCCGACGTGCCGGCGGCCGACTACAAGCGCGCTGTCGAGCGCAACAATCTCAAAGTGCTCGGCATCAACACGCCGTCCGGGCGCGAGGGCGAGTTCGGGCTCGGCGCCGTGCCGGGACGCGAGGGCGACTGGAAGGAAGCGTTCGCGCAGGCGCTCGATTACGTCGCGACGGTCGGCGGGCTCGCCATTCATTGCCTCGCCGGCATGGTGCCGCAGGATGCGCGCAAGGAGGCGGAGCGCGTCTTCGTCGAGAACCTGAAGCGCGCCGCCGATCAGGCCGCGGCGAAGAACATCAATCTCTACATCGAGCCGATCAATCCGCGCGATATCCCGAATTACTTTCTCTATCAGGTCGAGCACGCCGCCGACATCATCGGCAAGGTCGGGAGCGACAACGTCTTCCTTCAGTACGATTTCTACCACGTGCAGATCGTCGGCGGCGACATCATCGAACGCTTCAAGAAATACCAGCCGCTGATCGCGCACGTGCAGTGCTCGCAGGTGCCGGTGCGGCACGAGCCCGACGCCGACGGCGAGATCAACTATCCGTTCGTGTTCGCCGAGATGGACCGGCTCGGCTATGCGCACTGGATCGGCGCCGAGTACAAGCCGCGCGCGATCACCGAGGCGGGCCTCGGCTGGGGCACGAAATACGGCCTGAAAGCGTCCGGTTAACCAGCAAAGCCTTTGAAAACACGCCGTTCCCGGCTTTGCGGGCGCCGATTCGGCCTGCTAGATTAACCCTCATGTTCGGACGCCGGACCAAGACAGACGCGGCTGAGGCCGCGCCTTCGGAACTCAAGGACGCCGTACGCGAGGCGCGCATCGAGGCGGCCGAACGTTCGGCCGTCATCGTCGACCTGCGCGACGCCGAGCTTGCGCGCCTCGAACTGCTCAACGACGCGCTCGAGCCCGTGTTCAAGGACGTGCCCGCGGACATCGAGCTGTTCGACCGCGGCATTTCGCGCGGCGACTCGCCGCGGCTCTGGGTCGACGTGGTCGCGCATATCGTGATGGGCGGCGACAAGCGCCAGTACCGCTTCGTGCAGGACACGCGCTATGGCCGCGCCGTGCTCGCCGAGAGCTACGAGATCGCCGACATCCGGCAGGCGGTGACGCGCTATGTCGCGCGGCGCCTGGTCGAGCGCGAGCGGGCGTTGTCCGACGACGAGGGCAGGCCGGTGGCGCAGACCGTGCTGCGCGTCGAGCGCCGTCGCCGGCGCTGGTCGTCGCTGCGCGTCTTCGTGCTCGGGTTGATTATCGGCGTCGTCGGCCTCGTGGCGCTGGTGCTGCTCAGCGCGCCGCAGTAGCGGGTTTTGCGCACGGCCTCGCCCGACGGTCATGGCCGGGCTTGACCCGGCCATCCCGATCCGGCGGGCTCGGTGCCTTCCGAACCGGGGTCCCGGGGACGACAAAGCCGAAGTCAGGGAAGGCAGCTTGCATCGGGTCGACGGAAGATCCGACGCTGCGGCATCGCTCGAGCCATACGTGACGCGCGGACGCGCACCGGCAGCACCCCCACTGGTGGCGCCGTCGCCGCTTGGCTAATGCTCGATCCATGTCCGATTCCATTTCACCGACGAGCGGAACCGGCACCGCGCAGAACGATCCTGCGCGCCCGGGAGTCGCCGAGCTGTTCTTCTCGTTCGTCAAGGTCGCGCTGTCCGGCTTCGGCGCGGCGCTGCCCTGGGCGCGTCGCATGATTGTCGAGCAGAAGAAGTGGATGACCACGGAGGAATTCAACGAGGCTTTCGCGCTGGCGCAGTTCCTGCCGGGCCCGAACGTCGTCAATTTCTCGGTCGTGTTCGGCGCGCGCATCAGCGGGGCGGCCGGCGCCGCGGCCGCGTTCTTCGGCCTGATGCTGCCGCCGCTGGTCATCGTCATGGTGCTGGCCATGCTCTATGCGCGCTACGGCGACCTGTCGGCGCTCGGCCGCATCCTGTCCGGCGTCACCTGCGCGGCGGTCGGACTGCTCATCGCCACCGTCGCCAAGATGGGTGCGCCGCTCTTTGCCAGGCTGCACTGGGCGCCGCTGATCGCAATCGTCGCCTTCGTCGGCGTCGCTATCCTGCGCTGGCCGCTGCCTTACGTCTTTCTTGGCCTCGCGCCGGTGAGCATCGCGCTCGCCTGGGTCAGGAGCTGACGCATGCATAGCGTCCTCGCGACCATGGCCGGCTACTTCGCGACGCTGTCGCTGTTCGCCGTCGGCGGCGCCAATGCCGCGATCCCCGACATGCAGCGTTTCGTCGTCGACGTGATGCACTGGATGACGGACCGGCAGTTCACCGATTCCTTCGCGATCGCGCAGATGTCGCCGGGCCCGAACGTGATCATCGTCGCGCTGATCGGCTATCACGTCGCCGGCGCCGCCGGCGCGGGCGTCGCCACCGCCTCGATGGTCGGTCCGAGCTGCCTGCTCGCCTTCGCCGTGACGCGCGTATGGGAGCGCTTCAAGGAAGCGCGGTGGCGCATCGCGGTGCAGAACGGGCTGGTGCCGCTGTCGCTCGGCCTGATCGCCGCGAGCGCTTTCGTCATCGCCCGCACCACCGACCACAATATCGCCGCCGCAATGGTGACGATCGTGACCGCAGTGGCCGCCTATATGACGCGGCTCAATCCGCTGTGGTTGTTTGCGGCCGGCGGCATCGCCGGCTTTGCCGGCCTGGTGTGAGCCTGGCACTCGAAGCGGCCGAGCGCTGCCGCTCTTTCAATTTTCCTCGATCCGCCGCGCAATGTTGGACGTCGGACTGACGGACGCGCGCCTGCCTGCCAATATTAGTGCAACCAAGAACCACAAGAATGGGCAGTGGGTCATGACCGCAGCATTCACGTCGGCGGACTGCAACGCGCTCGAGCGGGCGCTCGAGATCGCCTGGGACATCTACCTGCGCAAGGGCCAGCTCGAGGCGGGCAATCTCGATACCGCGCGCGCCGCGCTGACGCGGGCTATACTCGACGCTTACGAGCAGGGCGAACGCGATCCGCGCCGCCTGGCGATCGCCGCGGTCGCCAATGTCGCGCAGTTCGAAGCCGTCATCGTGCGACGGCCGCCCGCGCCGGCGTCGTCGTCAGACGCAAAGTTGTAACTTGATGCATAGAATACCGTGCATGTGAGTTCGCTTCCGGACATTGCCTTGGTGCGAGGCACGTCATGGTTGCGTCCTGCGAATGCAACGTGGTGCCGTCGCACGAAACGCCTTGCTATCGCCGGTTTGTGCTGTACGGTCTGTCAGCAAGCGTACAGTGACCGTCTGTCACAGCGGTGGGACACCGGTCGTGCTCCACGGATCGAGCCAGAGCACCGGATGCACCACAACGAGATCCTCGCGCGGCTCCATCAAGCGCATCCCGATTTCGTAACGCGCCACGCACGCCAGATCACCTATGTGCACGGCGACGTCTTCGGCGAAACCGGACGTCCGATCGACGACGTGCTGTTCCCGAGCTCGGGCATGATCTCGCTGGTCGTCGATCTCGCTGACGGCGACCGCATCGAGGCCGGCATGGTCGGCCGCCGCGGCATGATCGGCAGCAGCGCGCTGTTCGGCGGCCGCACGCATCTGTGCACGTCCTTCGCGCAGCTCCCCGGCAGCGGCTGGACGGTCAAGGCGGACGAGCTCGTCGAACTTGCCGGCCGCGCGCCGGACATTCGCGATCTCATGTTCCGCAACGAGCAGTACACGCTGTCGCAGGCGCAGCAGACCGCGGCCTGCAACGCCAAGCACCGCATCCCGCAGCGGCTGGCGACCTGGATCCTGCGCGCGCAGTTCGACACAGGCGAGGACGAATTGCTGCTGACGCAGGAATTCCTCGCCCAGATGCTCGGCGTGCAGCGCGCCAGCGTCTCGATGTTCGCCGGCGCCCTGCAGGACAAGGGCCTGATCTTCTACCGCCGCGGCCGGGTCAAGATTCTCGACCGCGAGGGCCTCGCGAACGAGGCCTGCGAGTGCCACGCGACCCTGCGCAAAAGGCACATGCGGCTTTTTGAAGCCGAGGAATGTCAAAGCGCATGATTCCGGCCCGGCTATCGTTCAATCGACGATAGGCTGCGCGGGGAGGCCCCCTGCGCGACGGGGGGCCGGTTCCTATGCGCTATTTCTTTCATTTCATGGCGGGCGGCGCCCGTCTCGACGACGATCAGGGCTGCGCCTACGACAACCCCCAAACGGCGCGCGCCGACGCCGTTCGGGCCGCGCGCGAGATGATCGCTGATTTCCTGAGCCGCAACGAGGAGATCCCGGCCGACGGCTCGATCGAGGTCACCGACGAGCGCGGCCAGCTCATCGACTGCGTCGGGCTGACGGAGGTCGCGTTCGGCATCGCGCCGGACAGCACCTATCGCCGTATCTTCGACCATACGCCGCAGGCGACCATCCTGCTCGCGCCGGACCTCACCATCATCGCGGCGAACCGCGCCTATCTCGACGCGACGATGACCGACATCGGCGCCATCGTGAGGCGGACGCTGTTCGACGTCTTTCCCGACAATCCCGGCGATCCGGACGCCAGCGGCTCGCGCAATCTGGAGGCCGCGCTCGCCGTCGTGATGCGGGACAAGACGGCGGCGCCGATGGCCATCCAGCGCCACGACCTGCGCCGTGCCGACGGCTCGTGGGAGATGCGCTATTGGAAGCCGGTCAACATTCCGATCCTCGACGCGCAAGGCGATATCGAATTCATCGCGCATCAGATCGAGGACGTGACTGGGGCGATGACGCGCGAGACCTCGCCGACTCCCTGACCCACCGGCCGTACCCGCCACCGGACCCCGATCGCACTTGTCGCCTGCGCATTTCGCCGCAGGCGGTGCGCATTGCCATTCGCCGCCGCTCTGGTAGCCGTGAGAGGCCGGAAAGGTGACTGTTCATCAGTCACTTATTCGGTCACATAAGACGAAAGTATAAGGAGCGGTGGGCGTGGCGAGGGGGCAAGGCGCCGGCAAGGCGCTTCATTCACTGAAGATTCGGGCGCCGCGCGACTTCTGGGGCGGGCTCGCCCTGATCGCGCTCGCCGCCATCGCCTTCTGGGCGACGCGCGACCTCGGCGGCATGCAGGGCGTCGCCTTCGGCCCCGGCACGGCGCCGCGCATCTTCGCCGGCCTGCTCGCCGCCATCGGCTGCGTCGTCACAGCGAACGGGCTCTTCACTGACGGCCCGCCGATCGAGGCCTTTGCGCTGCGCGGACCGGCCTTCGTGCTCGCCGGCATCGGCGCCTTCGCGGTGATGATGCAGGGCCTCTGGTTCGTGCCGCCGCTCGGTCTCGTCCTCTCGTCCTTCACCGCCTTCATCGTCTCGATCTCCGGCTCGCGCGAGATGCGCTGGGTCGAGAGCCTGATCGCGGCGACGGTGATGACCCTGTTCTGCGTCGTCCTGTTCTCCTGGGTTCTCAAACTGCCGTTCCCGCTGTGGCCGGCCTTCATGCTCTGAGGCGGCGCGCATGTTCGATCTCTTCCAGAATCTCGCGCTCGGGTTCTCGGTTGCCGCGCAGCCCGCCAATATCGGCTTCTGCCTGCTCGGCGCGCTGGTCGGCACCTTGGTCGGCGTGCTGCCGGGCATCGGCACGGTGGCGACGGTGGCGATGCTGCTGCCGATCACCTTCTCGCTGGCGCCGGTCGGCGCGCTCATCATGCTCGCCGGCATCTATTACGGCGCGCAGTACGGCGGCTCGACCACTTCGGTGCTGGTCAACATTCCGGGCGAGGCGACCTCGGTCGTCACCTGCCTCGACGGCCACCAGATGGCGCGGCAGGGGCGCGCCGGCGCGGCGCTCGCCATCGCCGCCATCGGCTCCTTCATCGCCGGCTGCGTCTCGACCATCCTCGTCGCTGCGCTCGGCGAGCCGCTGACCAAGATCGCGCTCTGGTTCGGCCCGGCCGAGTATTTCTCGCTGATGGTGCTCGGCCTGATGTTTGCGGTCGTTTTGGCACACGGCTCGGTGCTCAAGGCGATCGCCATGATCCTCGCCGGCCTGCTGATGTCGATGGTCGGCTCCGACATCGAGACCGGCGCCGGGCGCATGACTTTCGACTGGCCGGAACTGTCGGACGGCATCGGCTTCGCCAACGTCGCCATGGGCGTGTTCGGCTTCGCCGAGATCATCCGCAATCTCGAAGTGTCGAAAGAAAGCCGCGACATCGTCCAGTCGAAGATCAAGGGCCTGATGCCGACGAAGAAGGACCTGAAGGATTCCTCGGGCGCGATCGCGCGCGGCACGCTGATCGGCTCGATCCTCGGCATCCTGCCCGGCGGCGGCGCGGTGGTGGCGTCGTTCGCCGCCTATACGGTCGAGAAGCGCATGTCCAAGCACCCCGAGCGCTTCGGCAAGGGCGCGATCGAGGGCGTCGCGGCGCCGGAAGCCGCGAACAATGCGGCGGCGCAGACCTCGTTCATTCCGCTCCTCACGCTCGGCATCCCGCCGAACGCGGTGATGGCGCTGATGGTCGGCGCGATGACCATTCACGGCATCGTGCCGGGCCCGCAGGTGATGACGAAGCAGCCCGAATTGTTCTGGGGCATGATCGCGTCGATGTGGCTCGGCAATTTGATGCTGGTCGTCATCAACCTGCCGCTGGTCGGCGTCTGGGTCAGCCTGCTGCGCGTGCCGTACCGGCTGCTGTTCCCCTCGATCGTCGTGTTCTGCTGCATCGGCATCTACTCGATCAACAATTCGGCGACCGACGTGCTGATCGCCGCCGCGTTCGGCCTGTTCGGCTACTGGCTGGTGAAGCACGAGTTCGAGCCGGCGCCTTTGGTGCTCGCCTTCGTGCTCGGCCCGCTGATGGAAGAGAATTTGCGCCGCGCCATGCTGATCGCGCGCGGCGATCCGAGCGTGTTCGTGACGCGGCCGATCTCGGCCGGGCTTCTGCTGGTCGCCGCGACGATGCTGGCGCTGGCCATGCTGCCGCTGATCCGCAAGCGGCGCGAAGAGGTGTTCGTCGAGTAGCGGGGGCGACGCCGCTGCCGGCCGGGCGGATCGTGGCGCTCTCCTGGGCGCCGCGATCCGCCCGAGGCGTTTTCAGCCCGAGAGCGTCGCGGTCAGCCCGGCGATCCAGATGACGAGTTGCACGCTGAAGGCCGTGATGTTGACGTCCCACCGCTTGGCGAAAAGCGGCACCGGCGCGGCGAAGGGCTGGTAGCCGTTGTCGTCATAGGCGCCGCCGCCATAGACCGGCATCGTCACCACGGCGACGAAGAAGGCGGCATAGACGATCGCGCCCATGATCGCCGCGAGATAGAGCCGCTCGACCGCGAGCGGGCCGGGCCACCAGATCAGCACCAGCGACAGCAGCCCGAAGCCGATATAGCTCGTGATCTGCCAGACGACATGGAAGCGCGCGTGCGGCGTCCATTTCGGATTGGTGGCGTGGGTGGCGTTGAAGTCGGCGATGATGGTGGCGACGGCGTAGCCGGCGGTCATCAGCGTGAACAGGATGCGGGCGAGGAGAATATGGTCGAAGCTCATCGGTAGCCCCCGGGTGGACCAGGCCAAGGTTCCGGCGGCGATGGCCGGTGGTCAAGGCCTACCAGGCGTTGATAACCGGCTGCCGGGCGGTTGCCGGGCGGGGTAATCTTCCCCATGTTGCCCGTGAGTCCCGGAGCCCTGCGCCGATGCGCCAATATCTCGACCTGATGGAGCACATCCTCAAAGCGGGTGTGGAAAAGCGCGACCGCACCGGCACCGGCACCTTGTCCGTGTTCGGACACCAGATGCGCTTCGACCTTTCCGACGGCTTCCCGCTGCTGACCACCAAGAAGCTGCATCTGAAGTCGATCGTGCACGAATTGCTTTGGTTCCTCGCCGGCGACACCAACATCAAATACCTGAAAGACCACGGCGTCCGCATCTGGGACGAGTGGGCCGACGAGCGCGGCGAGCTCGGCCCCGTCTACGGCCATCAGTGGCGCTCCTGGCCGGCGAAGGACGGCGGCACGATCGACCAGATCAGCCATGTCGTCGAGATGATCCGGCGTAACCCGGATTCGCGGCGGCTGATCGTCAGCGCGTGGAATCCGGCCGACGTCGACAGGATGGCGCTGCCGCCGTGCCATTGCCTGTTCCAGTTCTACGTCGCGGAGGGGCGGCTCTCCTGCCAGCTCTACCAGCGCTCGGCCGACGTGTTTCTCGGCGTGCCGTTCAACATCGCCTCCTACGCGCTGCTGACCATGATGGTGGCGCAGGTGACGGGCCATAAGCCCGGCGACTTCGTCTGGACCGGCGGCGACACCCACCTCTATCTCAATCACCTCGAGCAGGCGCATCTGCAATTGTCGCGGGCGCCGCGCGCGCTGCCGGCGATGCGCATCAATCCCGACGTGAAGGACATCTTCGCCTTCCGCTACGAGGACTTCGCGCTCGAGCATTACGACCCGCATCCGCACATCAAGGCCGAGGTGGCGGTGTGAGTCTGTCCATCCGCCGCGCGCAGCCGGCCGATGCCGCGCTGGTGTTCGAACTCGTCTGCGCGCTCGCCGATTACGAAAAGCTGCGGCACGAGGTCGACGCGACCCCTGAAGAGATCGCCAAGGCGCTGTTCGCGCCGGAGCCGCGCCTGTTCTGCGATCTCGCCGAATGGAACGGCGAGGCGGCGGGCTTCGCGGTGTGGTTTCTCAATTTCTCGACCTTCCGCGGCCGCCACGGCATCTATCTGGAAGACGTGTTCGTGAAGCCGGACTTCCGCGGCCGCGGTATCGGCAAGGCGCTGATGCGGCACCTGGCGCGCACCTGCGTCGACAACAACTATGCCCGCTTCGAATGGGCGGTGCTCGACTGGAACGCGCCGTCGATCGCCTTCTATGAATCGCTCGGCGCCGAGATCAAGGGCGAGTGGAAGATCTGCCGCATGAGCGGTGCGGCGCTCGCGCGCTTTGGCGACGAGGCTCCGGCATTGTCGAAGGCATCGCGATGAAAATCGTTCTGGTCGTCGCGGTCGCCGAGAACAACGTCATCGGCCGTAACGGCACGCTGCCCTGGCACCTGAAATCCGAGCTCGGGCATTTCCGCAGGCTGACGACCGGTCATCCGGTGCTGATGGGCCGCAACACGTATCTCTCGATTGGCAGGCCGCTGCCGAACCGCACCAACATCGTGCTCACGCGCAAGGCCGGCGAGGCGGCGCAGGGGCTGATCTTCGCGCCGAGCCTCGAGGAAGGGCTGGCGCTGGCGCGCGCCGACGCGCAGGCGCGCGGCGTCGACGCGGTCATGGTGATCGGCGGCAATGACGTATTCGCGCGCACGCTGCCGATCGCGGACCGGCTCGAATTCACGCGCGTGCACGCCGCACCGCAGGGCGACGTCGTCTTCCCGCCGCTCGACCTCACGCAGTGGAAGGAGACGCGGCGCGAGCCGCACAAGGCCGGCCCCGGCGACGACCACGATTTCACCGTGCTGACGTATGAGCGCGTCCGCGCCTAGCTGCGGCCTTGGGCCACAGGCAAAAGCGCCGCCGCCGGATCGACACAATTCACATGATCGCTGAGATGGATGAGGGGTAAGGCTCGCGCCGGGTCGCGTTGTAACGGGACCGGCGGTCACCTATAACCTTGGCCGACATGAGGGCAGCCGGGCGACATGCGCCGGCGCCGGGAGATTATTCACGAATGCCATGGAATACGCAGGGCGGCGGCCCCTGGGGCTCGGGCGGGGGCAAGGGTCCCTGGGGCTCCGGACCGCAGTCGTCGTCGGGGCCTAATCCGCCCGATCTCGAGGAAATCCTTCGCCGCGGGCAGGACCGCCTGCGCCGTTTCCTGCCGGGCGGACAGCTCGGCGGCCGTGGCTTTCTGCTCATCGCGCTCGGCGTCGTCGCGTTGTGGGGCTTCTCCGGCTTCTTCAAGGTCGAGCCGGACGAACTCGGCGTCGTGCTGCGCTTCGGCAAGGAAGTGCGCGAGGTGAAGCCCGGCCTGAACTATCACCTGCCTTACCCGATCGAGACCGTGCTCACGCCGAAGGCGTTGCGCGTCAACAAGATCGATATCGGCATGCGTGTGGTCGACGACATCCGCCGCGGCGGCACGACGACGCGTGACGTTCCGGAAGAGAGCCTGATGCTCACCGGCGACGAGAACATCGTAGACGTCGACTTCTCCGTGCTGTGGCGGGTCAAGCCGACCGGCGTCGGCGAATACCTGTTCAACATCCAGAATCCCTCGACCACGGTGAAGGCCGTGGCCGAGAGCGCCATGCGCGAGGTGATCGGCCGCTCCGAGATCCAGCCGATCCTCACCGGCGCGCGGCAGACCATCGAGACCGCCGTGCAGGACCTGATGCAGAGGACCCTCGATTCCTACGGCGCAGGCATCATCGTGCAGCAGGTGCAGTTGCAGAAGGTCGATCCGCCGCAGCAGGTGATCGACGCCTTCCGCGACGTGCAGGCGGCGCGCGCCGACCTCGAGCGCTCGGTCAACGAAGCGCAGACCTATGCGAACAGGGTCGTGCCGGAAGCGCGCGGCAACGTCGCCAAGATCACGCAAGCCGCGGAAGCCTATCGCTCGCAGACCGTGGCCGAAGCGACCGGCCAGACCTCGCGCTTCCTGCAAATCTACGAGCAGTACAAGAAAGCGCCGGCCGTCACGCGCGAGCGCATGTATCTGGAGACGATGGAGCACGTGCTCGGCAATTCCGACAAGGTGATCGTCGACCAGGGCGCTGGCAACGGCGTCGTGCCCTACCTGCCGCTCGACAAGCTCGGCGCCCGTGAGCAGGCGCCGCCGCGTCCGGCCTCGCCGCAGCCCCAACAGCAGCAGCAGGGGGCGCGCCAATGAGGTCGAATTTCCTCGGCGGCGTCGTCGCCGTTCTCGCGCTCGCCGCGCTGGTGATCGCCTGGTCGTCGCTGTTCACCGTCTATCAGACGCAGCAGGCGCTGGTGATCCGTCTCGGCCAGCCGGTCAGCGTCATCAGCGATCCGGGCCTGCACGTGAAGGCGCCGTTCGTCGACACCGTGATCAATGTCGATCGCCGCATCCTCGACCTCGAGGCGCCGCCGCAGGAGGTGATCGCCTCCGACCAGAAGCGGCTTGTGGTCGATGCCTTCGCGCGCTACCGCATCGAGGACGCGCTGCGCTTCTACCAGACGCTCGGTTCGATCAACGGCGCCAATTCGCAGCTCTCGATCCTCCTGAACTCGGCGCTGCGCCGCGTGCTCGGCGAGGTGACCTTCACCCACGTCGTGCGCGACCAGCGCGCCGATCTCATGAGCCGGATCCAGAAGCTGATGGACCAGGAGGCGAAGTCCTACGGCATCCACGTCGTCGACGTGCGCATCCGCCGCGCCGACCTGCCGGAGCAGAACAGCCAGGCGGTCTATCAGCGCATGCAGACCGAGCGTCAGCGCGAAGCGGCCGAATTCCGCGCGCAGGGCGCCCAGCGCGGGCAGGA
>JBQCFB010000211.1:0-5145 GCA_051959715.1 Pseudolabrys sp. | reverse complement strand
AGCGTGCCGTGGGGAATTTCGGGATGCGCGGCGAGGAAGCGCATGGCGTCGACGATCTCGGCGAGGCCGGCCTTGTTGTCGGCGCCGAGCAGCGTCGTTCCGTCGGCCGTGACGATGTCGTTGCCGATCTGGTCCTTCAGTGCCGGGTGCTCGGCGAAGCGGATGACCTGGGCGGGATCGGCGGGGAGGGCGATGTCACCGCCCCGGTAGTTGCGGTGGACCTGCGGCTTGACGCCGGCGCCCGGCGCATCCGGCGAGGTGTCCATGTGCGAGCAGAAGCAGATGACGGGGACCGCCTTTGCGCTCGTCGCCGCCAGCGTCGCGTAGACATAGCCGTTCTCGTCCATGGCGGCGTCGGCAAGCCCGACCTCGCGCAGTTCGGCGACCAGGAGGCGGCCGAGGTCCTTCTGCTTGGCGGTCGAGGGCGTGGTGGAGGAGTCGGGGTCGGACTGGGTGTCGATCGTCACATAGCGTAGGAAGCGCTCGAGCACGGTGTAGTCGAAATCGATGGACGCCATGGACATCACCTTTCGCGGAATTTCGATCATAACGCCGCGCCAAAACAAAACGGCAGGCGCGGGGCGCGCTTTCGCCCCGGTCCTGCCGTCAAACACGATCCGCGGAGGGTCGAGGCTCGACGAGCCTCAGGCCGTCAGACCGCTTCCTTGAGATCCTTGGAGGCGCGGAACGCGACCTTCTTCGACGCCTTGATCTGGATCGCTTCGCCGGTCGCAGGGTTGCGGCCCATGCGCGCGGCGCGCTTGCGCACCTGGAGGATGCCGAGGCCGCCGATGCGGATGCGCTCGCCCTTCTTCAGATGCTTGACGATGTTGCCGACGAGGTCGCCCAGAACCTCTTCCGCCTGTTTCTTCGACATCTCGTGCGACTCCGCGAGCGCGGCGGCGAGATGCTTCAACGTGACAGTCGTCGGGGTCGCTGACTTACCAGGAGCCGTTGCCATGATGGGACCCTCCTTGAGAGATCTGCGTGTCTGGCCGGACGCCAGACCGCTTGCCCGAATAGACGATTCGGAACCTGTTTGACCAACGATTCTTGCGGAAAATAGGGCCTTTCTCGCAAAGTTGGAGGCGCTACCGGGATGTCCTTGACTTGGCGCAGGGCCGCCTTTAAGTCCTGCCCCACGCCCGCGGGGGCGTAGCTCAGTTGGTTAGAGCGCTGCCCTGTCACGGCAGAGGCCGCGGGTTCGAGTCCCGTCGCTCCCGCCATTCTTTCAATGACTTAAGCTGAAGTTCCGGCGGCGCCTCGGGCGCCTTTTTCATGGAGCCGGCGCCATGCCCCAGGACCCTTCCGTCGCAGGCGTCGAGGCTCTCTTCTTCGACGTATTCGGAACGCTCCTCGACTGGCGCACCTCGATCGCGCGCGAGGCGGAAAAGGTGCTCCGCCCCCTCGGCTACAGCCTCGACTGGATCGCTTTCGCCGACGCCTGGCGCGGCGAGTACCAGCCCGGCATGGAGGAGGTGCGCTCCGGCAAGATCCCGTTCTCCAAGCTCGACGTCCTGCACCGGCGCAATCTCGAACGCTGCCTGCCGCGCTTCGATATCAAGAACCTCTCCGAAGAGGTCATGGCCGACCTCAACAACGCCTGGCACCGGCTCGACGCCTGGCCCGACGTTCCGGCGGCGCTGGCGCGGCTCAAGAAGAAGTTCATCATCGCGCCGTGCTCGAACGGCAACATCGCGCTGATGGTCGACTGCGCCCGCCGCAACAATCTGCCCTGGGATGCGATCCTCGGCGCCGAGATCGCCGGCGACTACAAGCCGAAGCCGCGCGCCTATCTCGCCGCCTGCGAGGCGCTCAACAAGGCGCCGGCGCGCTGCATGATGGTCGCGGCGCATTCGCGCGACCTCAAGGCCGCGGCCTCGAACGGCCTGCGCACCGGCCACATTGCGCGCGTCAATGAGTACGGCCCGAACACCGGCGAGGCGGGCCCGACCGTGCCGGTCGATGTGTTCGGCAAGGACCTCGCCGATCTGGCGGACAAGCTGGGAGTTTGATCGTTACCCTGAGGTGCGCGCCGAAGGCGCGCCTCGAAGGGTCTCTGAATCACCGGTCCTTCGAGGCTCGGCGCCATAGCGCGTCGAAGACGCGCGTGAACGCGCTGATGGCGACGGCACCTCAGGACGACGGTGGCGCTACCCCCGATACACCGGCGCGGGCTGCTCGAAGAAGCTGTCCAGGATGTGATAGACCATCATGTAGTTCTTCTGCTGGAAGCTCGCATGCGAGATACCCGGCATGACGGTGAATTGCTTGTCCGTGGTCGCAAGCTTCGCGAAGAACTTCATGAGGTCGTCGAGCGACGCGATGCCGTCGTGCTCGCCGCGCATGATCAGCGTCGGCGCGGTGATCTTCGTGGGGTCGACCACCGGCAGCTTCGAGCACATGTCGACATAAGTGCCTGTCGGCACGGAATCGTCGAGCGCGCAGACGGCGTCGGCGAAAGCCTCGATGACGTGCCGTTCGGCGGTATCGGGATGGTCGCGGTCGAACACCGAATGGATGAAGGCCTTGTTCATGGGCCTTCGGTTTTTGCCGATGAAGTCGGGCAGCTTCTTGCGCCGTTCGGCAAGCGTGGGCGAGCCTTCGCCGGTCCACACCATGGCATCGAGCGCGAGCCGCGCCACCATCTCGGGATGGCGCTCGGCGAACAAGGCCGCGCGCAGCGCGCCGGATGAGATGCCGTAGACGAGGAAGGGGCGCTTGCCGCGCAGTTTCTGGATGTAGAGCGCGGCGGCATAGCAGTCGTCGGCGCCCATCGAGATCGGCGCGTTGTTGTCGCGGTCCTTGGTGGAGCGGCCATAGCCCTCCATGTCGACGCACCAGCAATCGAAGCCGCGTTTGGCGAAGAAGTCCATCACCGACGAATCCGGGCGCCCCGGCACCTGCAGGTCGAAGGTCGGCTGCGAGGCCATGGACGAGCCGTGCACGAACAGGATCGTGCCGCGGCTCTTGGCCGGGTCACCGAGACATTTGTCGAACATGAACAGCTTCGCGGCGCCGCCGTCCTTGGTCGTCCAGTGTTCCTCGCCCTTGATGGCGGGCGTCGTCATCTCGTTCATGTGTGCTGGCCTAGTTGATGTGACGAATGTGGTTGTCGGCGATCACCTTCGCCCATTTGGCGATCTGGTCCTGCATGAAGCCCTTGAATTGCGGCTGCGACATTTCCATCGCCGTCGCGCCCTGTTTGGCCCAGGCGGCCTTGATGTCGGGCCGTTCCACAATCTTGCTGATTTCGCGATTGAGCAGGTCGACGACGGGCTGCGGCGTGCCGGCCGGCGCCATGAAGCCGACCCAGAGCGTCGCCTGGAAGCCGGGGACACCGGCCTCGGCGATGGTCGGCACGTCGGGCAGGATCGGTGAGCGCTCGTGGCCGGACGTGCCCAGCGCGCGGACCATGCCTTCCTTGATCATCGGCGCCATGGTCGGCACCGAATCGAACAGCATCTGGATCTGGCCGCTGACGATGTCGGTGCGCATTCCGGTCGAGCCGCGATAGGGGACGTGCACGATATCGATGCCGGTCAGGTTCTTCAGGAGCTCGGCCGCCATGTGATAGTTCGAGCCTGGACCGGACGAGCCGAAATTCAGCTTGCCGGGATTGGCCTTGGCGAAGGCGATGAGGTCGTCGAGGTTCTTCGCCGGCACCGACGGGTGCACGACCAGGACGAGGTCGCTCTCGATCAGCGGTGCGACGGGAATAAGATCGGCCATCAGGTGATAGGGTTTGTGACCGTAGAGCGTCTCGTTGACCGTCTGCGTGCCCGAGACCATCAGCAGCGTGTAGCCGTCGGGCGCCGCTTTCGCCGCCACTTCCGTACCGATCGTGGTGCCGGCGCCGGGCCGGTTCTCGAGCACGAAAGGCTGGTGCAGCGACCTGCCGAGCTCTTCGGCCACGGCGCGCGTGAAAAGGTCGGTCGGGCCGCCGGCGCCGAACGGTACGATGATCTTTACCGGGCGCGACGGATATGTGTCGCTCGCGGCAGCAGGGGCGGAGAACGCCAGCATCGCGCCGAGCGCCAGCACGGCCGCGACTGGCCGGAGACGAGGCATGCCGTTCCTCCCGATTTTTGTCCTTGTTGCCGCGCGGCGGGACTATCGATCCCGCATTGCGCTACGTCAATGTGACGGCAACGGAATAGGCGCTCGCGCACCGTGGATGCATTCCAATGTCGGCTTGCCACCTAGGTTTCCCTGCGCTAAGCCTCCGGCGCTTCCCGTCCTTGAGGACTCACCCCTAAAACCAAGGGCGTTTTACGGTTTTCGGCGCCGGTTTCGGCTGCCGGTCGGTCCTTGGGCGGCACTATTTCGAGGCGGAGGCTGCGCGAGGTCGCCATGAGCACATTGCTTCTCGAATACCTGCCTCTGGTCATCTTCATCGCTGTCGCCCTCGTCATCGGCCTCGTCCTCCTGGCGACCCCATTCCTCGTCGCCTATTCGCAGCCCGACCCGGAAAAGCTCTCGGCCTACGAGTGCGGCTTTAATGCCTTCGACGACGCGCGCATGAAGTTCGACGTGCGCTTCTACCTCGTCGCCATCCTCTTCATCATCTTCGACCTCGAGGTCAGCTTCCTGTTCCCGTGGGCGGTCGTGTTCCGCGGTATCGGCCATTTCGGCTTCTGGGCGATGATGGTGTTCCTTGGCGTCCTGACCGTCGGCTTCATATATGAGTGGAAGAAGGGGGCGCTGGAATGGGATTGATTCCATGACGCTCGTCGCACCTGCACCCAAGGGCATCCTCGACCCGTCGACCGGCCGGCCGATCGGGGCCGACGACCCGTTCTTTGCCGGCGTGAACAACGAGCTCGCCGACAAGGGTTTCATCGTCACGGCGGTCGACGATCTCATCACCTGGGCCCGCACCGGCTCGCTGATGTGGATGACTTTCGGTCTCGCCTGCTGCGCCGTCGAGATGATGCAGATGTCGATGCCGCGCTACGACGCCGAGCGCTTCGGCTTTGCGCCGCGCGCTAGCCCGCGCCAGTCCGACGTGATGATCGTCGCCGGCACGCTGACCAACAAGATGGCGCCGGCGCTGCGCAAGGTCTACGACCAGATGCCGGAGCCGCGCTACGTCATCTCGATGGGCTCGTGCGCCAATGGCGGCGGCTATTATCACTATTCGTA
>JBQCFB010000210.1:0-12283 GCA_051959715.1 Pseudolabrys sp. | reverse complement strand
GCACGCCGCGCGGCGACGACCTTGCGTCCGCCCTTGGTGGCCATGCGCGCGCGGTAACCGTGACGGCGCTTGCGTACAAGCTTGCTCGGTTGATAGGTCCGCTTCACGATCGAATTCTCCGCTGATCGCGCCGTGGCGGGGGTGGCGAAACGAGGCCCCAAAACCGCCAAAAGCCCAGACATTGTCCGGGCCGGCACCAGAATTTGCGCGGCTTATAAGGGAGGGCCCGCTGTCCGTCAATGCGACGACAGGGCCCGCGCGCATCGGGCGGGCGGTGTGTGCTCACGCGGCGTCAAATGCGGGTGAAACGGCCCGCCCGGCGGCCCGCCTCGTGTATATAGCGGAAATGTCTGCGGGTTCTCCGTCCGGTTCCGGCCTGATGCGCCGCCTCTTACCGCTTGCCGCGGTGGTGGCGGTGGTGGCAGCCGTCTACTGGGCGGCCGGCCGCGGCTCTCTGTCGCTCGAGGCCCTGGTCCGGCACCGGGAGGCCATTGACGGCTTCGTCAAGGCGCACGCGGCGGGCGCGGTGCTCGCCTATATCGGCATCTATATCGTCACCGTGGCGCTGTCGGTTCCCGGCGCGACCTTCCTGACCGTGACCGGCGGCTTCCTGTTCGGGCTTTGGCTCGGGGCTGCAGCCTCGGCGCTCGGGGCGACCGCAGGCGCGACCATCATCTTCCTGGTGGCGCGGACCGCGCTCGGCGAGCCGCTGCTGGCCTGCGCCGGTCCGCGCGCCGCCGAGCTCGCGCGCGGCTTCCGCGACGACGCCTTCAGCTATCTCCTGTTCCTGCGGCTGGTCCCGGCCTTCCCCTTCTTCCTGGTCAATCTCGTGCCCGCCTTTGCCGGGGTGCGGCTCGGCCCCTTCGTCGCGGCGACTGGCCTCGGCGTCATCCCCGCCTCGATCGTCTACTCCCTCGCCGGCACGATGCTCGACAGCGTCATCGCCGTGCAGCAGAAGGCCCATGCCGATTGCCTCGCCGCCGGCCGGGGCGATTGCCGCCTCGCTTTTGATGCGCGCGACGCCCTGTCGCCGCAGCTCATTGGCGTACTCGTGGCGCTCGGGGCTCTCGCGCTCCTGCCGGTGGTCGTAAAGCGCTTGAGGGCCCGCCGCGCACGCGCGAACGACTTGGGCTAAGGTTCGACAATGGCGGCTGAGAGGCTCACTCCAGACATCTGCGTGATCGGCGCCGGCGCGGCCGGCCTGTCGGTCGCCGCTGCTGCGGCGGCCTTCGGCGTCTCGACTGTCCTCATCGAGCGCCACGAGTTGGGCGGCGAGTGCCTTCATGATGGTTGCGTGCCATCGAAGGCGTTGCTTGCGGCGGCGAAGCGTGCGGCGCACATGCGCGGCGACGCCATGGGCATCCACGCGACCGAGCTGCGCGTCGATTTCTCCGCGGTGCAGGCCTATGTGCAGGACGTGATCGCGCAGATCGCACCGGTCGATTCCGCCGAGCGCTTCGCCGGACTCGGCGTGCGTGTCATCCGCGGCCACGCCAGATTCGTCGACCGCCGCACCGTCGCTGTCGGCGAGACGCACGAAATTCGCGCGCGCCGCTTCGTCATCGCCACCGGCTCGAAGCCCGCCGTGCCACAGATCCCCGGCCTCGACGGCGGCCCGTATCTGACCAACGAGACGATCTTCAAGCTGAAGGAGCTGCCGCGCGATCTCGTCGTCATCGGCGCCAGCGCGGTCGGGCTGGAAATGGCGCAGGCCTTCCGCCGCCTCGGCAGTCACGTCACCGTGCTCGACATGGGCGAGGCGCTGGCGCAGGACGATGCGGAAGCGGTCGGGGTCGTGCTCGCCGGTCTCGAGCGCGACGGCGTCGTCATCCGCACCGGTGTGAAGGTCACACGCGTCGCGCATGCGATCGGCCACCTCGCCGTGACCATCGAGGCCGACGGCAAGGAAGAGCATGTCGGCGGCACGCATCTCCTGATCGCGGCTGGCCGCAAAGCCACGACCGATGGCCTCGATCTCGACAAGGCGCGTGTCCGCCACGACGCGCAGGGCATCGCCGTGAATCGCCGGATGAAGACGAGCAACGGCCGCGTCTACGCCATCGGCGATGTCGCCGCGGGCCAACCGCGCTTCACCCATGCCGGCAATCACCAGGCGGGACTGGTGATCCGCAACGCGCTGTTCCGACTGCCGGTGCGCGCCAACGCGTCGGCGATCCCGCACGCCATCTTCACCGAGCCCGAGCTGGCGCAGACCGGCCTGACCGAGGCCCAGGCTCGCGCGCGCAAGTTCAAGGTCCGCGTCCTGCGCTGGCCGTACCACGATAATGACCGCGCCGTCGCCGAAGGTACGCCGCACGGTTTCATCAAGGTCGTCGCCGACAGGAAGGGCCGCATTCTCGGTGCCACGATCGTGGGCGCCAATGCGGGCGAACTCATCACCGCCTGGACCCTGGCGATCGCGCGGAAGCTCACCGTCCGCGCCTTCACCGACCTCGTCATACCCTATCCGACGCTGGCGGAGACCGGAAAGAGGGCGGCAATCGAATACTATCTTCCCGATTTGACGCGCCCGATGTTGCGGCGCATCATACGGTTCCTTCGCATCTTCGGTTGAGACGGTCCTTGAAGCCGGATTCCCAGCCAGTCGAGGCGAACGCACCCGCCGAGCCGCGATCTCGCGGCGGCTGGGGCATCGGCCTCTCCGGCAAGCTGCTCATGCTGACGATCCTGTTCGTCATGCTGGCGGAAGTGCTGATCTATGTGCCGTCGGTCGCCAATTTCCGGCTGAACTGGCTCAACGACCGGCTCGCCGCCGGCCACACCGCAGCGCTCGTGCTCGAAGCGGCGCCGAGCGGCATGGTGCCGGAAAGCCTCGCCAAGAAGATTCTCGACAGCGTCGGCGCCCGCGCCGTCGCGGTGAAGATGGGCAACCAGCGCCGGCTGCTCGCCTCCGCGGTCATGCCTGCGGGCATTGCGCAGGATGTCGACCTGCGTCATGTGCCGTGGTGGCGCGCCATCGCCGAGGCCTACGACACCCTGGTTTATTGCCGCAGCGGCGACGCCATGCGCATCGTCGGTCCGGCGCCGATGACCGATGGTGACTTCCTCGAGATCGTCATGGACGAGACGCCATTGCGCAACGCGATGGTGACCTTCTCGATCAACATCCTGCTCCTGTCGCTGGCGATCTCCGGCATCACGGCGATGCTGGTCTATCTCGCCCTGCATTACCTGCTGGTGCGGCCGATGGGCGGCATCACGCAGAATATGGTGGCCTTCCGCGCCGATCCGGAAAATCCCGCGCGCATCATTGCCTCCTCGGGCCGCAACGACGAGATCGGCACGGCGCAGGAGGAGTTGGCGGCAATGCAGCGCGAGATCGCCTCGATGCTGCATCAGAAGAACCGCCTGGCGGCGCTCGGCCTCGCCGTGTCGAAGATTAATCACGACCTGCGCAATCTGCTCGCGTCGGCGCAGCTCTTCTCCGATCAGCTCTCGACGTTGCCGGACCCGAAGGTGCAACGCTTCGCGCCGAAGCTCATGCGCGCGCTCGAGCGGGCGATCGCCTTCTGCCAGTCGACACTGTCGTACGGCGCGGCGCAGGAAGCGCCGCCCGAGCGCAAGCCGGTCAAGGTCGAGGTCCTGATCGACGAGGTCTACGAGGCGCTCGGCCTCGGGCTCGACATTCCCATTCGCTGGATCGTCGCCGTGGAAAAGGACCTCACAGTCGAGGCCGACCACGACCAGTTGTTCCGCGTGCTGGTGAATGTCGCGCGCAACGCCATGCAGGCGCTCGAGGCGCGCGGCAATCGCGATCCGGCGCGCGACCAGATCCGCATCACTGGCCGCCGCGAAGGCAGCGTCGTGGTGATCGAGGTGTCCGACACCGGCCCCGGCGTGCCGGAGAAGGCGCAGGCGCATCTCTTCCAGGCGTTCCAGGGCTCGACCCGGCCGGGGGGTTCCGGCCTCGGACTGGCCATTGCGGCCGAGCTCGTGCGCGCCCATGGCGGCGATATCCGGCTGGTGCCGGGAACCATCGGCGCGACTTTCTCGATCACCATTCCCGACGGCGCCGTCGATCTTGGCGCGCATCGCGACGCCCGGGCGCGGGCCTGAGCGCGCCCTTGCCAATCCAGCCCTGAGACGATAGCTAGTGCCCCGGCCCGCCGCCTTGTGGCGGTACCTGTGGCCAAAAGCGCCCGTAGCTCAGCTGGATAGAGCACCAGACTACGAATCTGGGGGTCAGAGGTTCGAATCCTTTCGGGCGCGCCACTCCTTAAACCTGTTCCGGCAGCACCGGCTATTTCCGCTTTTTCTTCGCGGCACGGCGCGACGGCTTGGCAGCTTTTGTCGGCGCCGCCCTCGGTGGAATGATCGGCAGCAGCACGAAGTTCTCGCGCCCGCCGCCGAGATGCAGCGTCGTCTTGCCGCCGTAGATCGAGATCGGCCGGTCGCGCGGATCGTTGTGCAGGAACGGCCCGTTGCCGGTGAACTCGTTCTTCATGTTCGACAGCTTGCCGCCCGAGCCGCCGGGATAGACATAGTCGCAGCCGCGCACGCTCAACGCGACGCGATAGCCCTTCGGCACGACGATGCAAGTCGGGATGATCTCGATGTCGAGCTCGTAGACGTCCCCCGGCTTGAGCGACTGCTTCTCGTCATGCGTATGGTACGGGCGGAACGGCAGCGTCAGCTTCTTGTCGAGCTTGCGGTGCGAGGCGCGAAGCCAACCCTGTCCGATCGGCGTGTGCGGATCGAGCGCGCCCTGAAAGACGACCTCCTTCATGTCCGGCGAGAAGACCCGCAGAACGAGGAAGATGTCCGCGTCCTCAGTCGAGGACGACACGTTCAGTCTCGCTGCGACCGGGCCGGTGATCTCGGTCGCTTCGGTCATCGGCTCGGTGAGGAACGTCACGCCGTTGCTCAAGGCATCGAAGGTGACCTTGCTCGCACTCTTGTCAGGTGAGGTTTCGAGGCGGTGGCTGTCGGCGACCAGATGGAACTTGGTCCACTGCGTCGACGGCAGCGGCCAGGCGTTCTCGTGGCGGATGACGAAGCGCTCGCCGGGATGACGCACGTTGAGCTGCACTTTCGGCTGCTTGTCCCAGCCGTTGCGCTCTCCTTTCAGGAAATAACCGAAGAACCGCTTCTGCAGGTCGACACCATAGTCGGTGTAGTAATGCGTCCAATGCTCGATGCCGTGCACTTCGAGCCATTTCTGCTTCGAGGCGGCGCGGAAGAAGCCTTCGTAATTGCCGCGCGGATGCAAGGGCTGGCCGCCCCAGTTCGCCGCCGACAGCATCGGTACCTTCACCTTCGACCAGTCCGGCGCCATCGCCTTGTAATACTCGTCGTCGAGTGAATGGCTGAACAGCACGTTGCCCATGTCGTAACGGTTGGCGCCCATCTCCTCTTCGGTGAGCGTCTCCGGCCCCGACACCCAATCGCCGTTCATGCGGCTGCGATGGCCCTTGTGGCCCAGACCGTACTGCACGGTCCTGACCTGCATGTCGTACCAGTTCTGGGCGAAGGTATTGTAGATGCCGCCATTGTGGCTGAGCTCGCGATAGAAGTCGGCAAAGCCTTCCCAGACGCAAATGGCCGCGAGATGCTTCGGCTGCAGGCTCGCCACCTGCCACTGGTTGATAGCGTAGTAGGAAATGCCGGAGAGGCCGACTTTGCCGTTCGACCATGGCTGCACGCCGCACCATTCGATGCAGTTGGCGAAATCCTTGGTCTCGCGCGGAGACCAGTGCTCGAGATAGCCGGGCGAGCGGCCGCAGCCGCGGGAATCGACACGCACGACGACATAGCCGTCCGGTACCCACTTCTCCGGGTCGCAGACTTCCCAGCTCTGATACTTATTGCTCGAGCCGGCCATCACGTCCGGTCGCTTCTCCTCCATGCGCTTACATGCGGTCTTGTAGCCGTCCTCGAAATGCAGCCACTTGCCGTATGGGCCGTGGCTGAGGAGGACGGGATAGCGACCTTTCTTGACCGGACGGAAGATGTCGCAGCGCAGGACGAGCCCGTCGTCCATCTCGATCGGCATGTCCCATTCGATACGCATGCCGTCGCGGATCTCGCTGACCTCACGATAACTCATGTGTCGTGCTCCAATGACTGTGCGCGCGGCTATTTGTTCGGGATGACGGGCAGCAGCAGGTAGGCCTGCCGATTGGGCCCGGTGTGCAGCGTCACGTTGCCGCCGAAGACGGACGGCGGGCGGTCGCGCGGGTCGTCGTGCAGGAAGGGGCCGCAGCCGGTCCACACCTTGCCGAGTGTTTCAAGCCCGGCGCCCGGCTCGCCTGGAAAGACGTAGTCCTTGCCGCGAACCGACAGGGCAATCCGATGCCCCTTCGGCACGGCGATGCAGGTTGGCCAAACCTCGACGTCCACCTCGTAGACCTCGCCCGGTTTGAGCTTCTGCTCCTCGTCATGCGTATGATAGGGCCGGTAGGGCAGCGTCAGTTTCTTGTCGAGCTTGCGATGCGAGCAGCGCAGCCAGCCCTGCGCGATCGGCGTATGCATGTCGAGCGCGCCCTGGAAGGTGACTTCCTTGAGGTCGGGCGTGAAGACGCGGACCACCAGGAACAGGTCTGCGTCTTCGGTCGCCGATGACACCCACAGCTTGGCCGCGATCGGGCCGGTGATCTCGGTGTCCTGTTCGAGCGGGGCGGTGAGAAATGTGACGCCGTCGCTTAAGCCCGGATAGGTGATCGAGCCTGCTTTCGTCTGCGGCGAATGCGACATGCGCATCCCGGATGGCTCGAGATAGAACTTCGTCCATCGGGTGCGCGCGAGCGGCCATTCGCTCTCGTGCCGCTCGACGAATTTCTCGCCCGGATGGCGCACTTGCAACTGCACCCTCGGTTGTTCGCTCCAGCCGGTGTCCTCGCCCTTGAGGAAGTGACCGAAAAAGCGCTTTTGCAGGTCGAGGCCGTAGTTCGTGTAGAAATGGGTCCAGTGCTCGATGCCGTGCACTTCGAGCCACTTGTTGTCGGACGCAGCGCGTACGAAACCTTCGAAATTGCCGCGCGGGTGTAATCCCTGGCCGCCCCAGTTCGCAGACGACAGGAGCGGCACCTTGACCTTGGTCCAGTCGGGCATGCGCGACTGCCAGTAGTCGTCCGTGTCGAGCTTGCGAGAGATGCAGTCCTCGTAGAAGTCGCGGCGGTTTCTGCCGAGCTCCTCGTCCGTAAGCGTCTCAGGCCCCGACACCCAGTCGCCGTTCATGCGGCTCTTGAAACCGCGCCTGCCGCGGCCGTTCTGGACGGTGTAGACCTGCGCACGCGACCAGTCCTGCACGAAGCCGCGGCAGAAGATGCCGCCATGATGCGCCATGTCGCGGTAGAAGTCGGCCGCGCCTTCCCAGGTGCAGATCGCGGCGAGGTGCTTGGGCTGCAGCGCTGCCGTCTGCCATTGGTTCTCGGCGTAGTAGGAGATGCCGTTGAGACCGACTTTGCCGTTGGACCACGGCTGGACGCCGGCCCAGTCGACACATTGCGCAAGGTCCTGGGCTTCGCGCAGCGACCAGATATCGATGACGCCGGGCGAGCGGCCGGCGCCACGCGAGTCGACGCGGATGCAGACATAGCCGTCCGGGACCCACTTCTCCGGATCGACCACCTCCCAGTTCTGGTACTTGTTGGTCGAATCGGTCGGCACGTCCGGCTGGTCGGCGCACATACGCCGCCACTGGTCGGTGTAGAGGTCCTCGAAATGCAGCCATTTGCCGTAGGGGCCATAAGTCATGATGACCGGGTATTTGCCTTCGGTAACCGGCCGGTAGACGTCGCAGCGCAGAACGATGCCGTCCTCCATCGCGATCGGCATGTCCCAGTCGATGCGCATGCCGTCGCGGACTTCACTCTTCTCGCGATAATCCATCGCTCGCCCCTAACCTGTACTGACTGTCATTGCGGGATGATGATCAGGCGTGTTGCGGTGCAAGCCGCTGCCCATCGGCGCCGAACAGGTGCAATCGCTCCGGATCGAAGAAGAGCGACAACGGCGCGCCGACCTGGACGTCGGCCATAGCCAGGCCCTCGCTGATGGCGACGAACGCCCGTTCGCTTCCTGCGTCGAAATAGAGGAGCGTGTCGCGGCCGAGCGGCTCGACGAGACGCACCGGCAGGGAGGCCGCCTGCGGCGCACCGCCATTGCCGCCGACACCGACGTGTTCGGGGCGAATGCCGAGCGTCGTGGGCCCGGGCTTCGCCGCCTTGAAGCGGCCGGGCAGGGCGACGTTGAAATTTGCCGATCGGAAGCTTGCGCCGGCGTCGTCCTGGACGATCTCGCCGGAAACGAGATTCATCGACGGCGAGCCGAAGAAATCGGCGACGAAATAGCTCACCGGATTGGTGTAAATATCCATCGGCGAGCCGACCTGCTCGACCTCGCCTCCGCGCATCACCACGATGCGGTCAGCGAGCGTCATTGCCTCCTCTTGATCGTGCGTCACGTAAATAAAGGTGCGATTGAGGGCCTGATGAAGGCGATCGCATTCCGCGCGCAGTTCGCGCCGCAGTTTGGCGTCGAGGCTCGACAAGGGCTCATCGAGCAGGAAGGTCGATGGATTGGTGACGAGCGTGCGCGCCAGCGCGATGCGCTGCGACTCGCCGCCCGAACACTGGCCGGGCATCTTGCCGAGGAGGTGCGTGATACGAACCATCTCCGCCACTTCCTGAACGCGCTTGACGCGCTCGGGCTGCGGCACCTTCTTCATGCGCAGGCCGAACTCGATATTCTGCGCAACATTCTTGTGGGGAAACAGCGCGTGACTTTGGAACACCATGCCGAGGCCGCGGTCGCGCGGCTCCAGGTCATTGACCACCTGTCCGCCGATGCGGATTTCGCCGGAGGTTGGATCCTCGAAGCCGGCGATCATGCGCAAAGTCGTCGTCTTGCCGCAGCCGGAGGGGCCGACGAAGACGACGAACTCGCCGTGTTCGATGCTCATATTGAGATTCTTCACGGCCGCGACGGCGCCGAACGACTTATGCAGATTGACGAGTTCGATACGCGCCACCGTCTATCTCCGTACCATTCCGAAACTGAAGCCGCGTGCGAGATGCTTGCGGATGATGAGGCCGACGATCATCAAGGGGATCGTGATGCCGACGGCCAGCGCCGCCTGGCGACCGTAGACGCGGCCTTCGGTCGATCCCTGGTATTTGGACAGTTCGATCGGAAGCGTGGACACCTGCGTCTTGGTGAGGATCAGCGCAAGCAGGTATTCGCTCCAGGTCAGAATCAGAATGAAAAGGAAGGTCGCCACCAGGCCGGACCGTATCAGCGGCAGCACGACCTCGAAGATCGTGCGCCAGCGCGAGGCGCCGAGGATTTCGGCCGCCTGTTCGACCTCCAGTGGCACCTCGTCGATGAAGCTCTTCGTCATCCAGACGGCGTAGGGCAGCGTGGTGAGAAAATAGACGATGATCAGCCCGGTGCGGGAATCGAGCAGGCCGATCGCGGAGTAGTAAAGCGATAGCGGAGCCACCACGACGATCGGAGGGATCATGCGCAGCATCAGAAGCTGAAACATGCGCGCTTCGGACAAGATGCGGTAGCGCGAGACGCCATAGGCGAGGATCGAGCCGAACAGGACCGACAGGAAGGTCGAGGTGGTCGCGATCACCGTCGTGTTCCAAAGCGAGACCAGCGGCTTCTGCGACGAGATCGCGTATTGCGTGACGGCATATTGCTGCGCGCCCCACCAGACGTTCAAATAATTGTCGAGCGTCGGCGGATCGGGGAAATAGAAGGGCGGCCAGGAGAACCACTGGCTGTCAGGCTTGAACGACGTCGCCACCATCCAGTAGATCGGGAAAAACGTGATCAGCGCCCAGATCGTGAGTAACGTGTAGCGGATCGCCGTCGTCAGCCGCCGGCGGTGCGATTTGGTCGTTGCCATTCAGCCCTCCGTCGCCTGGGCTTCGCCGCCGGCGCGGTATCCCGCATCGAGAGCATGCTTCTCGCGACGCAGCAGTCGTATGGCGATCAGCACGATGACGATCATCATCATCATCACGATGTATGACATTGCCGCGCCCTTCGAGATCTCGAAGTACTGCCAGGTCGTCATGAATATGTAGACGGGCAGTGTCTCGGTCGCCGAACCGGGGCCACCCTGGAACAGGGCCCAGGTCTTGGGGAATTCGGCCATCGCCTCGAGAAAGCGCAGCACAAGCGCCAGCAGGATCACCGGCCGGAGCAGCGGGACCTGGACTTCCCAGAAGATGCGCCATCTGGACGCGCCGAGGATCTCGGCCGCCTCAATCGGCTCCTTCGGGATGGAGGCGAGACCGGCAAGCATGATGATGAAGGAAAATGGCGTCCAGTTCCAAATCTCCAGAAGCGCGGCCGTAACGAGAGCGAGGTGTGGATTGGTCAGCCAGGAGACCTGGAAATTCACACCGAGGAGCTTGGATATGACGTCGTTGATGGGGCCGTTGCGGTACAGCATCATCTCCGCCGTGTATGCGACGACCACCGGCACGGTCAGCATCGGCAGGATGAAGATGATGTAGTAAAGCGACTGCCCGCGGAACGGCTTGTACATCAGATAGGCAAGCAGGAACCCGAACACGAAGCAGCCGACGGTCGAGCCGGTCGCAAATGCGAGCGAGCGGATCACGGCCCAGCCGAAGCGAGGATCCGTCAGCACTTCTCTGAAGAGGTCGATGCCGACGAAATCCGCGTCCCACCAGGAGCTGAGATAGACCGTCCACTGATGGACCGAGAAATAGAGCTGCAAGAGCAGCACTGGCGTCAGAACGCACAGGAACAGCGCGCCCATAGGGAGTAGCAGCGACAATTTGAAGCGCCTTACCGCGCGGGCGCGTGAAACTGTGCGAGGCGAAACCCCGGCCGGTACATCGGTCGACGGAGCGGCGGCGACGGCCATGCTTCATCTCCCAGTCAACCGGACGAGCGCGAGGCTCGTCCGGACTTTCGACGCAGGGCTTGGTGCGTTGCTCCGACGTGTCACGTGGGAAGGTCGCGCTTCGTCATCGCAGCCTTGTAGCTCGCGAGATCCTTCTTCAACTTGCCGCGACCGATGCGGCCGATGATCTTGTTCCACTCGTCCTCGGTGTTCTTCAGCACGTCCTTGGCCGAAATCTGGCCGACATAGGCCTCCGACAGATTCTTGCCGAGCGCGTCCTGGAATTCCAGATAGCCCGTCAGATAGATCGGCGGGCAGACCACCTCGAAGTTCTTCTTGATCGCCTCGATGGCAGGTTGCGTGTAGGCGTCGATGACTGGCGGCGCGGCGAAGTGCGCGTTGGACCAGGCATCGTTGAAGGCATTCACCGGATCGGACACGATCGGAATGCTGTTCTTGCCCGAGCCGAGCCAGAGCGCGAGATAAGCAGCCTGCGCCTTCCGCGGGCTGTATTTGTTGACGAGGATCGCCGCGAGCGGCGAAGAGATCGAGCGGCGCAGCATCTTGCCGCTGAACTTCGAGCCGGGCACCGGGCTGTAATAGAACTGGTCGACCGTCTTCGACTGCTTCGGATTCTTGATCGTCTTGCAGGTGCCGTCCCAGTACTGGCAGCTCACCACGTGACCCTGGGCGATGCGCGGGATCATCTGCGGCGTGCCCCAGTGGGCGGCCTCTGGGTGGTTCACCTTCTTGTCCTGGAGATAGATGTCGACCGCATACTGGCCGGCCGGCGTGTTGAGCGTCGGCTTCATATCGTCGTCGAACGGGAACCCGCCGGCGCTGTAGAAGATCATGTACCACCAGGTCACGCCGTTGGCCCGGTTGCGCAAATTGCCTGAGCCGTACAGATCCTTCGACGGATCCATCAGGAACTCCTGGAGACGCAAATTCTCTTCCCAGGTGTCGGGGACCTTGAGCTCGGTTCCGAACTTGTCGGCGAAGCGTTTCTTGTTGTCCGGGTTGTCGATGAGATCCTTGCGCGTGTACTGGATGTGCACGTTGCCGTCGGTCGGTACGCCGTAAGTGTGGCCGTCGTACTTCATGAAGTTCTCGTAGCCGGCCACGACGTCGTAATGGAAGCCGGACTTCTTGATGTATTCGTCGAGCGGCTCGAGATAGCCGGCGGAGGCCAGCGACGGGATCATGTTCGAGTCGATGTGGATGAAATCGAATTGCGGCGAGCGCGACAGCGCCTCTGCCATTGCCCGCTGCGGCGCGTCAAAGATCGAAATGTCCTGCACCGCGCCGACACCGATGCCGGTCTGCTTCTTGAATTCCTCGATCACCGGCTGCATCGGGACGTAGTATGGCGACCAGATCATGCCGTTGACCGCGGCCGGCCCGGCCGTCTTCGCCGCGGCGATTGTTTCTTCT
>JBQCFB010000209.1:0-3969 GCA_051959715.1 Pseudolabrys sp. | reverse complement strand
TCGGCTTCGTCGACCTGCCGTTCCTGTTCGCCACCAATGCGCAGGCGCGCGGCGCCATGGACGGCGCGCTCGGCCAGTTTCTCGCCAGGAGCATCGAAGACCGCATCGGCTATCGCATCCTCGGCTGGTTCGAGAATGGGTTCCGCCATATCTCGAACCGCCTGCGGCCGATCCACGTCCCGGCCGACATGTCGGGCATGAAGATCCGCGTCCTGGCGAGCGAGATCCAGCGCCGCACCTTCGACCTGCTCGGCGCCGTCGCCATGCCGATGGACCTGACCGAGGCCATCGCCATGATCAAGGCCGGCACGCTCGACGCGCAGGAAAACCCGCTCGCCAACACGGTCACCTATGGCGTGCACAACTTCCACAAGTTCCACACGCTGACGTCGCACTTCTATATTTCGCGGCCGATCTTCCTGCATCGCGCCAGTTTCGAATCCTGGCCGCGCGATCTTCAGGAGGCGATGCGCGAGGCGGTGACGGCGTCGGTCGCCTATCAGCGCGGGCTCGCCGTCGAGGAGCACGAGACATCGCGCAAGGCGATCCTCGCCGCAGGCTGCGAGATCGCCGCGCTCACCGCGGCCGAGCACGGCGCCTTTGTCGACGCCGTGCAGCCGGTGCTGAAGGACGCGCGCGAGACTTACGGCGAGGCGATGTTCAAGATGGTGCCGAAGGCCTGACGCGCGCGCTCGCGCTCAGTCGAGCTTGATGCCCGCCGTCTTGATGACCTTCTCCCACTTCGCGCTTTCGCTGGAGATGTAGGCCGTCATCTCGGCCGGCGTGCTCTGCAACGGGTCGATGCCGGCGCCGATCAGCTTCTGCCTGATCTCGGCGTCGTTGACCGCCTTGATGTAGGCGGCGTTGATCTTGTCGACGGCGTCCTTCGGCGTGCCGGCCGGCGCGGCGAAGCCCTGCCACGCCCAGGCCTCGAAGCCCGGCACGTCCTTCGCGACCGGCGGCACGCCGGGCAGGCCGGAGAATTCGCCGGGCGAGGCAACCGCGATCGCCTTGATCTGCGGCAGCTTGAGCTGGCCCCGCGCGGTGGCGTAGTCGACGAACATCATGCCGATCTGGCCGGCGATGAGGTCCTGGATCGCCGGCGCAGCGCCCTTGTAGGGCACGTGATGGATCTTGATGCCGGCCGACTGCGCGAACAGTTCGCCGGCGAGATGGAACGGGCTGCCGACGCCGGCGCTCGCATAATCGATCGTGCCGGGCGCCTTCTTCGCCATGTCGATCAATTCCTTCACCGAACTGACCTTGAGCTTCTCGCTGTTGACCAGCAGCACGATGGCGAAGCGCCCCGTCAGCGAGATCGGCGCGAAGGATTTCTGCGCGTCGTAGGAGAGCTTCGAGAACAGGCTGCGGTTCGACGCGTAGGTCGAGGTGTCGCCGAGCAGGATCGTGTAGCCGTCGGGCGTCGCGCGCGCGACAGCCTCGGCGCCGATGATGGTGCCGGCGCCGGGCCGGTTCTCGACCACGATCTGCTGGCCGAGCGTCTGGCCCATCGCGGTCGAAACCACGCGCGCGAAGTAGTCGGTGCCGCCGCCCGGCGGATAGGGGACGATCAGGTGGATCGGGCGGCTCGGATAGGTCTGCGCGAAGGCGTGCGAGGCGGCGAGGGCGGGGCCGGCGGCAAGCGCCGCGGCCAGGAATGAGCGGCGGTCGATGGACATTTGCGGTTTTCCTCCGTGCAGCGTCGAGAAACGGACGCGCTTTGCGCGGATGATTACATGTGCAACCAATTCGCGCCAGCGCCTTAACCGCCGTGAAACCATACCACCGCGGCACCGCAGCGCCGGTTACACCGCCGCAAGGTCTGCATTGATATTGAACGTCCCGGCATGTCAGGCGGCGTCATGAACACAGCAACGCGTCCGGTCGCGCTCGCCCTGCGCGGCCTCACCAAGCGCTACGACCGTCCGGCGGTCGATGGCCTCGACCTCACCGTCTATGGCGGCGAGTTCTATTCGCTGCTCGGACCGAACGGCGCCGGCAAGACCACGACATTGCGCATGGTGGTTGGTCTCCTGAAACCGGATGCCGGCACGATCAGCGTCGCCGGCATCGACGCGCTCGCCGACCCGGTCGCGGCCAAACATGTGACGGCGTGGGTCTCGGACGAGCCGATGATCTACGACAAGCTGACGCCGTTCGAATATCTCGAATTCGTCGCCGGCCTCTGGCGCATCGACGCCAGGACCGGCGAGGCGCGCGCCCGCGAATTGATCGATTGGCTCGGCCTGACGCCGCACATGCACGAGCGCTGCGAAGGCTTCTCCAAGGGCATGCGGCAGAAGGTGGCGCTCGCCGGTGCGCTCGTTCACGATCCGAAGCTCATCATCCTCGACGAACCGCTGACCGGTCTCGATGCCGGCTCCGCGCGCCAGGTGAAGAACGTGCTGCGCGAGCGCGTCGCCGCCGGCGGCACCGTGGTGATGACGACGCACATCCTCGAAGTGGCCGAGCGCATGGCCGACCGCATCGGCGTCATCGCCAATGGCCGCCTCATCGCCGAAGGCACGCTCGACGAATTGCGCCAGCGCTCGGGCGCCGCCTCCGCGACGCTCGAGGACACGTTCCTCAAGCTGGTCGAAGAAGAAGCCGCGTGAGCAGGCGCTGTACCCATCAATGGTCATTCCGGGGCGCGCTGAAAGCGCGAACCCGGAATCCAGATACTTGTTCTGAAAAAGGGGCTGGATTCCGGGCTCGGCCCTTCGGGCCGCCCCGGAATGACAGCGAGAGCAGGGCGTGAGCCGCCCCGGCACCGTGAGCTGGCTCGCCGCGCACGAATTGCGGCTCGGCTATCGCGACTGGCTGTCGCTGATGACCGCCGGCCGGCGGCGCCGCCTGCGCACCGTCGTCATCGCGCTCGCCGTGTTCGGCGTCGTCATGCACCTCATCGCCTGGCCGATGGTGGAGCGCTATGCCGACGCGCAGCCGGACCTGCCGGTCCTGGTGATCGTCAGCGGCATTCTCCTGCTGTCGTTCTCGCTGCTCCTGTCGCAGGCGATGGAATCGGTGACGCGGGCGTTCTATGCGCGCGCCGATCTCGATCTCATCCTCACGGCGCCGGTGTCCTCGCAAAAGGTGTTCGCGGTGCGCATCGCGCGCATCGCCCTGGCGATCGCGGCGATGGCGATGGCGATCGCCGTGCCATTCGTCAACGTGCTGGCGGTGATCGGCGGCCCGCGCTGGTTGGCGGCCTATGGCGTCGTCGGCGCGATGGGCGCGGTCGCGGCGAGCCTCGGCGTCGTCCTGACCGTGGCTTTGTTCCGCGCGATCGGGCCGCGGCGCACGCGTTTCGTCGCGCAGGTCGTCGCCGCCGTGATCGGCGCGGCTTTCCTGATCGGCTTGCAGGTCGTCGCGATCCTCTCCTTCGGCAGCCTGTCGCGGCTCGCGCCGCTGCAATCGCCATGGCTTCTTGCGCACGTGCCCGCGGCCGAGAGCGCCGCCTGGGTGCCGGCGCGCGCCGCGCTCGGCGATCCGCTCGCGCTCGGCTGGCTGATCCTGTTCGCGCTGGCGCTGCTCGGCGTCACCATCGCCGTCTTCTCGCCGCGCTTCGGCGAGCACGCGATCGCGGCGTCGGGCGTGTCGCAGGGCGCCGTGCGCCAGCGTCAGCGCGGATTCCGGCGCCGCTCGCCCAAGCAGATGCTGCGGCGGAAGGAATGGACACTGCTCGCGCGCGATCCGTGGCTGATGTCGCAGACGCTGATGCAGATCCTGTACCTGCTGCCGCCCGCGCTGCTCCTGTGGCGCAGCTTTCACGACAGCGCGACGGCGCTGATCGTGCTCGTGCCGGTGATCGTCATGGCGGCGGGCCAACTCGCCGGCGGCCTCGCCTGGCTGTCGATCTCCGGCGAGGACGCGCCGGATCTCGTCGCCACCGCGCCGATCTCCTCCCGCAGCATCCTGCTGGCCAAGATCGAAGCGGTGATGATCGCCATCGCGGTGATCTTCGCGCCG
>JBQCFB010000208.1:0-5921 GCA_051959715.1 Pseudolabrys sp. | reverse complement strand
TGCAGGGCGTGTTTGGCATTCTGGGCGGCATCGGCACGCATCCGGAAGACGTGCTGATGATGAAGCGCACGGCCGACCGCCTGCTCGGCGACAATTACGAATGGTCCGCACTCGGCGCGGGTGCGTCGCAGATGCGCATCGCCGCGCAGGTGCTGGCCATGGGCGGCAATGTCCGCGTCGGCATGGAGGACTCGCTGTGGGTCGGCGCCGGTCAACTGGCCGAGTCGAACGCGCAGCAGGTCACCAAGGTGCGCAAGATCATCGAGGGCCTCGGCCTCGAGGTCGCCTCGCCCGACGAGGCGCGCGAGATCCTGGCGCTCAAGGGCGGCGACAAGGTCAATTTCTAGAGCCACACCGCCCTGAGGAGCCCCTAGCTCCTCGTTCTGTCGTCCCCGCGCAGGCGGGGACCCATATTCCCAGGCGGCTCATGCCGGCTGCGGCGTATGGGTCCCGGGTCTCGCTTCGCTTGCCCGGGACGACTGAAATCGACCGGCGGCCTATTGCCCATTGCCCTGCGGGCCATGAATCCGTCCTATAGCCGGAGAAGGATTCGCCGGAACGCATGGGCGCTCTCGACACGATCAGCATCGCCATCCTGCTCGGGGCGCTTCTGGTGCTCGCCGGCATCCTGTCGAGCCTGATCGCGCTGCGCTTCGGCGCGCCGCTGCTGCTCGTCTTCCTCCTGGTCGGCATGCTGGCCGGGGAGGGCGGTCCCGGGGGGCTCGCCTTCAACGACGTCGGCTCGACCTATGTGGTCGGTTCGATCGCGCTGGCCCTGATCCTTTTCGACGGTGGTTTGCGCACCCGCTTCGCCTCTTTCCGCAACGTGCTGGCGCCTTCGGTGATGCTGGCGACGGTTGGCGTTCTGGTCACGACGATCATCACCGCGCCAGTGGCCAAGTTCGTGCTCGGCATTGGCTGGCTTCAGGCGATGCTGGTCGGCGCCGTCGTCGCCTCGACGGACGCCGCGGCGGTGTTTTTCCTGATCAACGCCCGCGGCCTGCGCCTGCGGCCGCGCGTGCGCGCGGTGCTCGAGGTCGAATCCGGCACCAACGACCCCTTCGCCGTGTTCCTGGCGCTGCTGATCGTCGAGATGCTGCTGGCGCATCAGCAGGGCTGGGCCGAGGCTGCGGTCACGCTCCTGCGCGACGCGGCGCTCGGCGCGCTGTTCGGCTATACCGGCGGCAAGCTCATCGTCTGGGTGCTCAACCGCGTGGATCTGGCGCAGGGCCTGCACGCGCCTTTCGTCGCGGTCGGCGCGGTCGTGCTGTTCGCCTTCTGCAACGCCGTACACACGTCGGGCTTTCTCGCCGTCTACCTTGCCGGCCTCGTCGTCGGCAACCAGCAGACTCGCGCGCACAACTCGGTGGTCGTGTTCCTCGACGCGGTGACGTGGCTGGCGCAGATCGTGATGTTCGTGCTGCTCGGCCTGCTCGCCTGGCCGCATCGGCTCGTCGATTCGCTCGCCGGCGCGATCGCGGTCGCGGTCGTGCTGATGCTCGTGGCGCGGCCGGCCGCCGTATTCCTGTGCCTGTCGCCGTTCAATTTCCAGTGGCGCGAGAAGCTGTTCATCTCGTGGGTGGGCTTGCGCGGCGCGGTCGCGATCTTCCTCGCCTCGATCCCGCTGCTGGTCGGCCTGCCCGCGGCCTATCTTTATTTCGACGTCGCTTTCGTTGTCGTCATGTCGTCCCTCTTGGTGCAGGGCTGGTCGGTGGCGGTGGCGGCGAAGAAGCTCGACATGTCGTTCGCGCGCGCCGATCCGTTGCCGCGCCGCATCGAACTCGACCTGCCCGGCCAGCTCGCACGCGAGATCGTCGGCTATCCGGTGACGCGCAACAGCCCGTTCATGCGCCGCGGCCTGATCCCGAACTGGGCCAGGCCCACCATGGTCGTGCGTAAGGAGGAGATCCTCACGCCCGCGGAGGCCGAGCCGCTGACCGAAGGCGATTACGTCTATCTGCTGGCGCCGCCCGAGAAGGCGCAGGCGCTCGACCGCTTCTTCGTCGACATGCCGCCGCCGGCCAAGCCCGATCCGCGCATGCTCGGCGACTTCTTCGTGCCCGGCAGCGCCACGCTCGGCGCGCTCGCGGACATTTACGGCCTTCAGGTCGCCGCGGCGCACGCCGAACTGTCGCTCGCCAGTTTCTTTGTCGAACTGCTCGGCCGTCCGGCGCGTGTCGGCGACATCGTCGCCCTCGGGCCGATTGCGCTGCTGGCGCATCAGGTCGAAGGCGGCCGTGTTACGACCGTGGGCCTGCGCCTCGCCGAGCCGGAAGCGCCGTCGACATGGCGCGAGCGTCTCGACCTCTGGCGCGACAAGGCACGACGTCTACTGGGCTGACGCCCATTTCCGGAAGATCGCCGCCAGCGCGTCGACGCCGTCGGTCAGAGCCGCAGGGCCCGGCTGGAGGATAAGCGGCGACTTCACCTCGCGCAGCCATCCGGTCGCCACGGCCGGCAAGCGGTCGAAGCCCGGGCGCTCCGCGAAACGCTGCGGGACGAATTTCTTGCCGCACCAGGAACCGACGACGACGTCGGGTGCGGCCGCGATCACTCGCTCGGCCGGGACGATACGGTCCTTCGCGCTTTTGTGCGCGCTAAGGTCGCTGAAGACATCGACGCCGCCGGCAATCCCGATCAGCTCGGACACCCAGCCAATGCCGGAAATCGACGGCTCATCCCATTCCTCGAAATAGACGCGCGGCTTGCGCGCCAGCGCGGCTGCCCGCGCGCGCACTGCGTCGAGCCGCGCCGCAAGCGAGGCCGCGAGCCCATCGGCTTTCGCCGTTTCGCCGATCAGCGCGCCGAGCGTGCGGATCATGCCGAGGATGCCGGCGACGTCGCGCTGATTGAAGGCGTGCACGGCGACATTGGCACGGATGAGTTCGGCCGCGATGTCGGCCTGCAAATCGGAGAAGGTGAGGACAAGGTCAGGCTCGAGCGCCATGATCTTCGGCACGTCGGCGGAGATGAAGGCCGAGACGCGCGGCTTCTCCTTGCGCACGCGGGGCGGCCGCACCGCATAGCCGGAGACGCCGGCGATGCGCCGCTCCTCGCCGAGGAGGTAGAGCGTCTCGACGGTCTCCTCGGTCAGGCAGACGATGCGCTCTGGCGGGAACACGAGGCCTCCAAATGAAAATGGCCGGGCGAACCCGGCCATTTCAGCATAGTCTGTGGCGGCCGGTCAGAGCGCGCGCTTGGCGAGCGCCGGTCCGTGCTGCACCAGCCAAGCACCTCCGAAGAAGGCGCCTGCCCAGGCGAGGTCGCCGAAAATGGTCCGGTCGAGGAAGGGCAGTGCCGCGACGTAGCACTGCACGAGGCCCTGAAGGGTCGTCGGGTAGAGCGTGTCGAAGGCCCAGACCGCGAAATTGGTGGCGGCAAAGAAGACGAGCGAGCTGGCGATCATGGCCGCGGCAGTCGGCGCGACGCCGCTGAAGCGGCGGGCGAGCATGCCCAGCAGCGAGGGCACGCAGAGCGCAGCGGCGACCGTCACCAGCACCGCCCAGTGGTCGCCCGGCATGAACAGGTTGCTCAGCGCGACGGCACCGACCGGGACAATCAGCGACAGGAGCGGCCAGCGCAGCATGCGGCCCGCGAACAGGGCGCTCGCCGCCACCGGCCAGACGCCGGGTGCGTGCGGCAGGACGCGCGCGACGACATCGAAACCGATCAGGAACGCCACAAGGGCGACATCCATCCAAAGGTCGGCGCGGGTTCTGGTCGGCTGCATCGTCGTGATCCTCGTCTCGGTCGGATCACCGTGTTTAGCACGCCTTCTCGGACATTTCACCAGCCGCGAAGGTCGATCACGGTCCCTTTCAGGGCGCGCATATCGGTGATGACGGCGGTGGCTCCGGCGCTCCTGAGGTGGCCGGGCAGGGCGGCGCCGGCATGGCTGCCGCCGACAAAGCCGATGACCCGCATGCCCGCGGCCACACCGGCGGCGACGCCGACCGGCGAATCCTCGACGACGATACAATTCTTCGGATCCACCCGCATCTTCGCCGCGGCATGGAGGAACAGGTCCGGGGCCGGCTTGCCTTGGGGAACCTCGCTCGCCGAGAACAAGTAGGGCTCGAAATATTGCAACAGGCCCGTCGTCGCCAGGCTGGTGCGGATACGGTCGACGCCGGAGGATGAAGCCACACATTTCGGCCCGCGCAGCCAGGACAGCGCGTGAGCGGCGTGCGCGGTCGCCTTCAGGTCGGCGCGAAAGCGCTTGATGGTCTCGGTCTGGAGGTGCAGCGCGAAATCCGGCGGCAGCCGCCGCCCGGCCGCCACCTCGACGTCAGCTATATTGTCGGCGGGCCGCCGCCCGGTGAAATAGCGGGCGACGATTTCAGGGGTAAGCGCGAAGCCGGCGCGCATGAATTCCTGCGAGGCCACTTGCGTGGCCAGCGGCTCGCTGTCGACCAGGACGCCGTTACAATCGAAGATGACCATCGGTCCCTCCGATTCCGGCAGGAATCTCGGCCTGCCTCCAAACGCGCGGCGAATCACTGAAGCTTTATGGATAACGCACCCGACGGCCAAAGGTAAGCAAAGACCGCTGGCAAATGTCGAGGACCGCTCGGTGGCGGTCGACGGCAATAGCGGGGATAAGTCGGCGGGGTGACGAACCGCCGCGGTATGACGGAAATGAAAATGGCCGGGCGAGGCCCGGCCATTTGTCAAAACTTGATGTTCGTCAGCTTGAGCTTCAATTCAGCTTCGTGCCGACGTCGTCGATGCCGCGAGCAATCAGCCGCGAGGCGAGTTGGCCCTTGGTCTCCTGCCGCAGAATCTTCTCGGCGGCGGCCACGGCGGCTTCGGCTGCCGCGGCGCGCACGTCGGCAGCGGCCTGAGCCTCGGCCTGCGCGATCTTGGTTTCGGCCATCTTGGTCCGGCGCGAGACGAATTCCTCGATCCGCGCCTTGGCTTCGACGGCCAGCCGCTCGGCCTCGGCCTTGGCGCCGGAGACGATCTCCTGAGCCTCGCCCTCGGCCTCGCGCCGCTTGCGCTGATACTCGGCGAGCAGCGCCGCCGCCTCGTCGCGCAGCTTGCGGGCCTCGTCGAGCTCCGCCTTGATGCGGGCGGCGCGATCGTCGAGCGCCTTGCCGATCGTGCGGTGGACGCCAACGTAAAGCATCAGCCCGACGAAGAAGAGGAAGCCGATGGCGACCCAGGTTTCAGCCTCGAAGAACATCGGCCGGTTCCTTAACCCTTCAGGACGTCAGCAACGGCGTTGGCCACGGCCTGCTGGCCGGGCGCGGCGCCGATGAGACGTTCGACGATCGCCGAGGCGGTTTCCTCGGCAATGCCGCGGACATTCGCCATCGCCGCCTGCTTGGTCGCGGCGATGGTCTTTTCCGATTCGGCGAGCTTGCGGTTGAGCTCGTCCTCGAGCCGCTTGCGCGTGGCTTCCGCCTCGGCCGCCTGCTTCTCGCGCGTCTCGTTGGCGATCGCCTGCGCGTTGGCGCGGGCGTCGGCCAGCGCCTTCTCGTAGGCGTTGACCGCCTCTTCCGACTGCCGCTTGAGCCTGTCGGCCTCTGCCAGGTCGTTGGCGATGCCCTTCTGGCGGCCCTCGACGACGCCGGCTACCTGCGGCAGCGCCCACTTCGCCATCAGCGCGTAAAGCAGAACAAAGCTGATCACCAACCAGACGATCTGAGACGGGAAGGTGTGCGCGTTGAACGGCGGGAACGCGCCGTGCTGCCCACCGGGGGCCTCGGTGCCTGTTTGATGAGCCTGTTCTGCCATCGGTCGCGTCCTGCGCTTGCGGCCTAGCCGTCGCTTAGAGTGCGAACAGCAGCAGGAGCGCGATCAGCAGCGAGAAGATGCCGAGCGCTTCGGTGATGGCGAACCCGAAAATCAGGTTGCCGAACTGGCCCTGCGCGGCCGACGGATTGCGGATGGCCGCGGCGAGATAGTTGCCGAAAATG
>JBQCFB010000207.1:0-6262 GCA_051959715.1 Pseudolabrys sp. | reverse complement strand
TCGACGCCGGTGTCCTTCTGCCGGCGCAATTCCTCGATGACATGCGCGCCGGGATCGCCGCCGCCGACGATGACCGTGCGGCGGGTGAGGCGGCCCTGCCGCGTCCAGTGCCGCACGAGGTAGAACAGGAGGTTGCGCGAGATCGTCAGCACGGCGAGGCCGCTGAGGTAGAACGTGCCGAGCCAGACGCGCGAGAACATCTCGCCCGCCTTGGCGAAGAACGAGGCGCCGATGACGACGAGGAACACCACCGACCACGCCGAGGCGAGGCGCATGTACTGCTTCTCGTAACCGCGGAAGGCCTGCACCTGGTAGATGTCGGCCGCCTGGAAGGCGAGGGTGGCGAGGATGGCGATTGCGACGGTCGCGCCGAGATAGCGCCACAGGGCGCCGGGCTCCGCCGGCAGGTAGGCCGCGTAGATCAGCATGCCGATGACGATGACGATGCCGAACTCGGCCATGCGCACGCTGCCGGCGAGCACGATCGGCGAGATCGGCTTGGCGGCCGGCACGGCGGCGCGCTCGAGCGCCTGCGGCGACAGGGAGCGGGGCGCTTGCTTGCGCGGCGGCGCGCTGGCGCCGGTCATCGTGGCGGCGGTCGCGCTCAACGGCGCGCGGACGTCGGTGTCGGTCATTGCAGAACTCATTACAAATCTGCGCCGGCGGTACGGTTACCGCAGGACCTGACTTAAGCCCGGAAACTTTTAGGCTTTGACCGTCAAGAAAGCCTTATCGCAGCATGAGAAATTGGATTAACGACGCCTTTGCGCCGTCCGAGCTTCGCCGTAGGCGGCAAGCACGCCGGTGACCATGGCGTCGATGGTAAAGCCTTCCTTGATGCGCGACCGCAAGGCTTCCGCCGCCATCCGGGTCTCGTCCGGCCGGTCGAGCGCGGCGGCGATGGCTTTGCCGAGTGCCGCCACGTCGGCCGGCGGCACCAGCTGGGCTTGATCGGCGCCGAAAATCTCGGAATTGCCGCCGACCCGCGTGGCGATCACCGGCTTGCCGGCGGCGCCGGCCTCGAGCACGACGTAAGGCAGCCCTTCGGCCCGCGACGGCACGACGAGCACGCGCCCGAGGGCGAAGGCCTGTCGTGCAGGCATCGGGCCGGGGAAACGGACCGTGCCGGCAAGGCCCAGGCGCGCTGCCTGCTGTTCGAAGGCGGCGCGTTCATCGCCGCCTCCCACCATCGTCGCCGTCAGCGACCGGCCTTCGCCAAGCAGATGGGCAATCGCGTCGATCAGGACATCGACGCCCTTGAGGTGCCGCAGTTCGCCGATGAAGAGGAGGTCGCTGGCATCGCCGGCCTCGGCGACGGGCTCGAATTCGCCCGGCGCGACACCGTTGTGGACCACGCGGGACAGGCGCGGAACGCCGATCTTGGCCTTGAAAATCCCGGCGCTATGGGCGCTTTCGACGATGACGGCGTCGGTGCGGGACAAGAGGAACCGCTCGGTCGCGAGATAGACGCGCCCGGCGATCGTATCGCGGTTGTAGTGAAGACTGCCGCCGTGCGGCGAATAGGCGCGCACCGTGCGCGCGTCTGCTGCAAGGCGGGCATAGAGACCGCCCTTGGCGCCGTGCCCGTGCACGACGTCCGCTTTGGCGGCGGCGACGTGCTTCCTCACCGTCAGTAGTGCTGCGAGGTCGCCCACGCCCGGCATGCGCCGCATCGGGAAACGGGTGAGGCCGAGCGCAAGCGCCGGGGCAAGCTCGCGCAGCACCGCGTCGACGGCCGGACCGCCGGTGCTGGAATCCATGACCAGGCCGACCTGGTGTCCGCGCGCGATCTGGCCGCGCGTCAGGTCGAGGACGTGCCGGAACAGCCCGCCCACGGGCGTGCGCATGACGTGCAGGATGCGGAGCGGGCTGGGTGTCATCGGATCGCGGCCTGCCCCTGTGATAGCGCGCAGATGTGGCCTTCCGGTTAATGAAACCTCACCGGAATGGGGCGTCGGGCGGCAATTAACGCGGAAGCAACCATAATCGGGTGTCATCGCTGCAGTGCCACAGTGCCGTGCGACCGGAGTAGCGATGTTCTTCCGCAAAAAATCGAAAGCTGCCGCGCCGCTGCCCCAGCCGACGCCGGTTCCGGCGCCGCCGCCTCCGCCGGTCTATACCCCCGCGGAAGAGCCGGATTTGCGCGGTTTAGGCCGCATCCTGTGGCGGAAGAAGGCGCTCATCCTTGGCGTCACCCTGTGCTGCGCCGCCGCCGCTTTCGTCATCGTCAATTCCATCACGCCGCGCTACCGCTCCGAATCGCGGCTGCTGCTCGAATCGCGCGAGAACGTCTTCCTGCGCGCCGACGCCGACAAGGCGCAGGAGCGCTCGACCATCGACGAGCAGGCGGTCACCAGCCAGACGCAGGTCGTCTCGTCGCGCGATCTGGCGCGCGAGGTGATCAAGAAGGAGGGTCTCGCCGACAATCCGGAGTTCGATCCCTCCGCCGGCGGCCTGTCGCCGCTGCGCGCCATCCTCGGCGCCTTCGGCATCGGCCGCTCGCCGACCGAGATGACGAAGGAGGAGCGCACGCTCGAGGCCTTTTATGACCGCCTCAACGTCTCGGCCATCGACAAGTCGCGCGTCATCACGGTCGATTTCTCCTCGGCCAATCCGGACCTCGCCGCGCGCGTCGCCAACACCCTCGCCGAGACCTATCTGACGATGCAGGCGCAGGCCAAGCAGAGCCAGACCCGTGCCGCCGGCGACTGGCTTGCCGGCGAGATCGAGAAGATGCGCAAGCGCGTCGCCGACGCCGAGGCAAAGGTCGAGGAATATCGCTCGCGCACCAACCTGTTCGTCGGCGCCAACAACACCTCGCTGCCGAGCCAGCAGCTGAGCGATCTCAATGCGCAAATCGCCACCGCGCGCGGCCAGCAGGCCGACCTGCAATCGCGCGCCAAGCAGCTGCGCGAGCTGGTGCGCTCCGGCAAGCCGATCGATTCGTCCGATATCGCCAATTCTGAATCGATGCGCCGCCTGTCCGAGCAGCGCATCGCGCTGCGCGCGCAACTCGCCGAGCAGTCGACGACGCTGCTCGACCAGCATCCGCGCATCAAGGAACTCAAGGCGCAGGTGGCCGAAGTCGATCGCCAGATCCGCACCGAAGGCGAGCGCCTCGCGCGCCAGCTCGACAACGACGCAAAGCTTGCCGGCGACCGGCTCGAATCCCTGATCGCGAGCCTCAACCAGGTGAAGCAGGCCGCCTCGCAGACGAACGAGCAGGACGTGCAGTTGCGCGCGCTCGAGCGCGAGGCGAAGACCCAGCGCGATCTGCTCGAGTCCTATCTCGGCAAGTACCGCGAGGCGAGCGCGCGTGACTCGATCAATGCCGCGCCGCCTGAGGCACGCATCATTTCGCGCGCGTCCCCGGCCTTGAAGCCGGCCTATCCGAAGAAGCTGCCGACCGTGCTGATCGCGGCCTTTGCCGGCTTTGCGCTGTCCTCCGGCTTCATCGTCACCGGCGCGCTGCTCGGCGGCGGCGCCGAGGCGCCCGCGGCGACGGCTGCCTATCCCTACGCTTACGCGCCCGCTGCCTATGCGGCGCCCGGCTACGACCCGCGCATGGCGATGGCGCCGCAAGTTATGGCGCCTCCAGTCATGCCGCCGCACATGCCGCTGCCGCCGCGCGTGGCCGCGCCGCCTTTATCGCCGCAGATGGGGTCGGGGCTCGCCGCCGCTGCGCCCGCAATCGTTCCGCTGCCGGTCTCGACCGTCGATCAGATCGCGCGCAACCTGCGCCAGAGCGGCGACGCCGGCCGCCGCGTCACCGTTGTCGGCGGCGCGCGCAATGTCGGCACGACCTATGCCGCGATCACGCTCGCCCGCACGCTGGCGCGCGAGGCCAACGTCGTTCTGGTCGACTTCGCCTTCTCGGCGCCGAACCTGTCGGTGATCTCGACCGATCCGAACGCGCCCGGCATTGCCGAGATCATCGCCGGCACAGCCTCGTTCGGCGATATCATCACCCGCGACCAGTATTCGAACGTGCACCTGATCGCGACCGGCAATGTCGGCGGCAATGCCGCCGCCTATGCGTCATCGCCGATGCTCGCGACCATCGTCGAGGCGCTGGTGCAGAGCTACGATCACGTCGTGCTCGACGTGGGTGCCGCGACCGAGGCTCCGGTCGAGCGTTTTGCGCCGCTGGCGCAGCGCGCCGTACTTGTCGCGGCGGATCCGGCGAACCCGGCGACCCGCGCTGTGCGCGAGCGCCTGATGCTGGCGGGCTATGGCGACGTGATGATGCTTGCCGGCATGTCGGAGCCGGCGGCGGCGTAAGCCTCAGGCGAGGGACGCGACGCGGCCGCGCAGCCTACGCAGGCTGCGCACCGCCGACCACAATGACGGATGCTCCTTGAGCACACGCTTGGCCGAGGCGACCGCACGGAACGCGGCTGCCGGCAGATGCGCGGCGGCCGTGAGCGGCAGATAGCTGTCGAACAGCGGCTCGGCGTCCTCGCAGAACAGGTGCTTGTAGCGCGACTGGCCGACGCCGAGATCGAACGTGTCGAGGCCGCGCTCGCAGCACGCCTTCACCAGCCGCACGATGAGTTGCTCGCCGGGGCTTTCGGCGGCGTAGCGCCCGCCGTGGATGGAATTGAACATGGCGCAGAAGCGGCCGCCAGCGACCACGCCGCCTATTGTCGCGACGATGAGATCGTCGACCGACAGCGCATAGAGCTCGGCGGGCGCGGCGCGCTTGCCGTCGGGCTCTGCAACCGAAGCGACGAAGCGACGAACGGCGGGATCGGCGAAGACGTCTGGCTGGCCGAGCAGGCGCATGCGCGCGCTCTTCTGCTTGAAGAAGGTGTCGAGCACGCGATTGACCTGACGCGGATCGTTCGCCCGCTCGAATCGCACCTCGCCCATGGCGGCGAGGGCGCGTTCTTTCTTCTTCATCTTCTTCCTGGTCGCCGAATTGGTGCGGGCGCGAAACAGCGCCTCGAAATCCGGGATGAGCGAGCAGGAGAAGCCGTTATTGGCGGAACGCTGGTGCGGCAGCAGCGCGAGCGGATTGGTGACACCGCCCCAGGTGAGCGGCTGCGCCGTCAGCATCAGGAGGTCTGCACGATCCGAAAGCTCGCCGATCATGGCGCGCAGCTCGGGCGCGCCGATCGAGGCGGCCACGTCGCGGCGCCACAGGCCCATGTTGAAATTGGCGTGCTTGCCGCCGAGGAATTCGAGCGCCCGCAGGCCGCCGATGCGGCGCATGCCGAGCGGCAGCAGGAAGAGGGGGACCTTGGCCGGATTGAACGCGACGGCGATGGCGGGCGTCGTGCCGGCCGCCGCCCCCAGATGGGCCTGCCAGTGATTTAGAAAATCGTAACCCTGATACGGCGTCGCGAGGCTTCCCGAACCTTCCAGCGCACGCCAGGGGCCCTCGGCCGCGGCCATGTCGTCGAAGACCGCGATCTCCGAAACGGCGCAGTCGACCGGAACAGACCGGGTTTCGGCCGGAAAACGGCGTAAAGCGACGACATTCATGACTTGCGGCGAGCTCCCCTGATGGTTGAGAGGCTCGCAAAGATTCATCAACATTCCGTTGGAATAATGCGGCGCTTTCGGTCGATAGGCCGGGCGAAGGACGGGGCAGGTGAAAAGAACCATTATCCGGACAGGGCTCGAGACGCTGTATTTCAGCGGCATGCATCATCTGATGCGGCCGCTGTTCGGCGGCATCGGCTGCATTCTGACCCTGCATCACGTGCGGCCACCGCGCCCAGAGGCGTTCCAGCCGAACCGGCTTCTCGAGGTTACGCCAGTGTTCTTCGAAGGGCTGTTGCGGCGGCTCAAGCGCCGCCGGCTCGACCTCGTCTCGCTCGACGAGATGCATCGCCGCTTCGTCGCTGGTGACTTCAAGCGCCGCTTCGTCTGCATCACCTTCGACGACGGCTACAAGGACGTGATGCGCTGGGCCTGGCCGTTGCTGAAGCAGTACGAAGTGCCTTTCGCCATGTATATCCCGACCAGCTTTCCCGATCGTCTCGGCGAATTGTGGTGGCTCGGGCTCGAGGCCGTGATCGCGCAGAACGATCAGATCGGCATGCAGATCAACGGCGAGCAGCGCTTCTTCGAATGCAGGAGCGTGCGCGCCAAGCGCGAGCTGTTCGACGGGCTTTACGGCTATCTGCGCAGCATGAAGACCGACGATGAGGTCCGCCGCACCGTGCGCGACCTTTGCGCCTGCTACAAGGTCGACATGGCGGCGTTGTGCCGCGAGCTTTGCATGGACTGGGACGAGCTGTCGCAGATGGCGGCC
>JBQCFB010000206.1:0-10878 GCA_051959715.1 Pseudolabrys sp. | reverse complement strand
CCATTCGACCGAGGCGGCCTTGGCGAGAATGGTGATGCCGCGCTCGCGCTCGAGGTCGTTGGAATCCATGGCGCGTTCGACCTGGCGCTCGTTCTCGCGATAGACCCCCGACTGCTGCAGGAGCCGGTCGACCAGCGTGGTCTTGCCGTGGTCGACGTGCGCGATGATGGCGACGTTGCGAAGGTCCATTTGTCGGGTTCCAGAAATCAAAGCGCGGGCCCCTTCGGGAGGCCCGCGACGCATGCGCTATTGCGGCGCAATATAGGGATTAAAGGGCCAATCGCAACGGCAAAGATCGATGCGGGCTTGGCATGATTAAGCCGGCACCGCGCCCGGAAAACCGCCCGATGCCGCTCCGTCCGGGCGATGCCGCAACCACGCTGCCGCTGCCGACCCCGCACGCGAAAAGTCCTCCGGTGGCGCTTTCCACGTACCACACTTTTAGGTAGCATTTCACCGGACTTCCCGAATACAGGGTGATCATGCCGAGGGGGGATGGCGATGCCCGATACCCAGGGAACGACCGGCCAACAGCGGACGCGCGAGACGGTCGAAGGAGCCTACGAACTGGCGTGCTACGTCGTGCAGAGCGGCGTCACCGATGCCGACGGCAATGCGCTGCCGTTCGCGGACATCCAGACGATCGAGACGACAGCGGCGACGCTCGGGATTGTCGCAGTCACCGCGGCGGGCGGAGCAGCAGCTTCCACCCTGACGGCCGCCGAGTGGACGACCTTCGAGCAAGCCTATTACCGGCTCGCCATCGCGACACGGCCCGTGACGGCCGAGACGCTGCGCAACACGCGTTACGCCGCCGGCGCCGGCGGCGCGGTCAACCATGACGGACGTCTCGATTGGGACCGACTCCTGTGCCGGATCCTCGGCTACTCGCCGGCTCAGCGATTCACGCGCGAGCTCTGGATCCTGACATTCCTGATCGTGCTCCTGGTGGCGGTCACCGAGTGGAAGATCAACAAGCTCGGCATGGTGGCCGACTCCGACAGCGTCAAGGTCGAACTCGATCTGTGGCAGTGGGTCCAGCCCTGGGCCTATGGCGCGCTCGGCGCCTGCGCCGCGCTGCTGCGCTCGGCGCACTATTTCATCTACGCGCGTTCGTTCGACCTGCGGCGCACGCCGGAATATTTCAACCGCATCCTGCTTGGCGCGATCTCCGGTGGAGCCATCATCCTGTTCGTCAACTACCTGATCTCGCAGGACGACACGTTCAGCCACATCGGCACCACCGCGCTCGGCTTCATCGCCGGCTACAGCACCGACTTCCTCTTCAACACGGTGGAGCGCGTCGTCACCGCTCTTTTTCCGAAGGTCGACGTCCAGACCGTGCCGCAGGACAATCCACCCAAGAAACCGCCTAAGCCGCCTGCTGGTCAGAATCAGAACGGCGGTAACGGGGATGACGGAGGCGGTGACGGGCAGAAGCAGTAAGGGGTGACGCCCATGCCGTTCTTGTGCGGACGCACGTCTCTGACCGTCGCGTTGCTGCTGACGGCCCTCATTTCGGCGCGCGCCGCGGACGCGCCGCAGCCGCTGCTCGCCAAAGGCGGGCCGGCCGTCGACTGGTGGTTCGTGTTCAAGTTTGGCGCATCGAAGCCGTTCGCCGGCTGCGGTCCGGTCAGCGGCGATCGCAAATGTCCGTTCGGCGGCACGCCGCTTTCCGGCCAGAGTTTCGGCCAGCAATTCGCCGTCGCCAGCAGCGCCAATCCGGACATGAAAGCGGGCCAGGGCTGCCTCGGCGCGCAGTTATCCGACCCCGTCGGCGCCACCTTCGACCAAGTCTATAACGGCAATTTCTTCTATGTGCTGTGGAACGACCAGTTCTACGGCGATCCGAAGGTCTGCGGCTCGTCGGCCAATTGCACCGGCAGCTGGGGGCACTCCAAGGGGCTGCTCGCCTGGAATGACGACGGCAACGGTTTCATCATGCAGGTCTCGACACCATCATGGCCGGGATCGGGCAGCGCGCGCATCAAGCGCAAGATCGGCAACACGCTCGGCTGCGTGAGCAGCAACAACAACCTGAAGGCCAGCCAGCACTTCTTCGCGCTGAAGCTGACCAAGGACGATCTGCTGAAGGTGCTGGAGGCGATGCGCCGCGCCAATGTCGCCACCGACCCGAAGGTTTCGCAGGTGGTGGCAAACGGCGGTCCGCCGGATGTGCGCGCGGCAGTACTCAAGCTTGGTCAGAAGCCGTCAAAGTCCGACAAGTTCGCGGTCATGCACGAGACGCTGTCGACGATGGTCCACGGCAAGCCGGTCGAACTGATCGGCAAGCCGTCGAACCTGCACGTGCCGCCGTGGCAACTGGTTTCCGCGCTGCTCGGCGGCGTGTCGGCGCGCGCGGCGACCTGGTGGACCGCGCCGAAGATCGCGACCACGACGAAGTCGAGCAAGGTCAAGTGCTGGGATGCGTCGCTCAAGCAGCAGGCGCCCGGCGCGGTCGATATCGCCATGACCGGCGACTGGAAGGACTCCTCGATAACGCTGTATGCCCCGTCGAACCACGCCAAGATCGGCACCGGCGAGAGCAGTAACGCGCACTACGCGATCTTCGGCGATCTCAATCAGCAAGGTAGCCTGTCGCCGCCGCCAGATTGCGGATCGAGCCAGAACGGCCGCGGCGGCATGTTCTTCGTGCTGCAGGACCCGACGCTGTTCGACAGCATGAAGGACCTCATCCACGGCGACACCGCGCCGACGGCGAAGAACTAGCGCCGGCGGTTCAGGCTCCCGCCGGCCGGCTCCAGGGCCCGGCCTTTACGTCGCGCGGCAGAGCCTCCTGCAACATCATCATTTCGGCGATCGTCTCGCCCGTCACGAGGCCGACCAACGCGCCGGCCGCGTTGACGACGCCGACCGCCGGCGCCTGCTTCTGCTGCAACAGCTTGAACGCCTGCTCCAGCGTGGCGCGATGGCCCACCGTCGGCAGGTCGGTGCCCATCGCATCGGCGACGCTGGCATCCGGGCCGATCGTCTTGATGGCGCGGATGAGGTCGGCGCGGCCGATGACGCCGATCGGCTTGCCGGCGTCGTCGACCACGGGAAACTCGCCCTGCGCGGTCTGCAACAGCGTGTGCACCGCCTCGTCGATATGCGCACGCGGCACCAGCGTCGCGAACTGCGTCATCATCGCGCTCGTCACCGGCACGCCGCGCGACACCGCGCGCAGCGCCACCATGTGCGCCTCGGACGCCGCGGCGAGATAGACGAAGATGGCGATGAAGATGAGGATCGGATTGTACATCAGCCCGATGAAGCCGAGCGCGAAGGCGACGAACTGGCCGATCGTCGCGGCGATCTCGGTGGCGCGCACATAGCCGAGCCTGCTGGCGAGCAAAGCGCGCAGGACGCGGCCGCCGTCCATCGGGAAAGCCGGGATCAGGTTGAACAATGCGAGGAAGACGTTGACCGCGGCGAGTCGGTTGACCAGCGGGATCGCCATGTTGTCGACGGCGCTGGCCGCGCTCGGCTGCAGCGTCGCGCCGAAGGCGGCGACGAGAACGATCGCGATGGCGACATTCACCAGCGGCCCGGCAATGGCGATGAGGAATTCCTCGCCCGGCTCTTCCGGAATGCGCTCGAGCTGCGCGACGCCGCCGATCGGCAGCAGCGTCACGTAAGGTGTCGCCACGCCGAAGGCGCGCGCCGTGAAGATGTGGCCGAACTCGTGCAGCAGCACGCACAGGAACAGCAGGACCATGAAGGCAAGGCCGTCGAAGGCCGCCGCCTTGCCGTTCGAGGCGTAGCTCGCGGCGAAGATCCAGGCGAGAAACAGGAGGAAGGTCAGATGGATGCGGACGACCGTGCCCGCCACTTTGCCGATGTTCAGGGACCAGGACATGCGAGGTGCCTCGTATGGCGGGCTGCCTGCCGGAAAAGGTAATATCGCGGCGGGCCCAATGCGAGGGGCGTCCGGGGGCGACGGCGGCATGACCGAGACGACGAGGGAGCGGACGCGGGCGCCGGTCGGCGCGATCGTCGTCTTCATGTTCGCCGCGCTGCTCTACATCGCGACGATTACCAACGTATCGGACGTGCACGGCAGCGACGCCGCCGGTCGCGGGATGGCTTCCGCCTTCGCGGCGATCTTCGGCGTCGCCCTGTGGCTGTCGCTTGCGGTGCTCCTGGCGATCGCCGCGATCAAGGGCCGCATGCCGTTCTGGGCCGGAGCGTCGATGCTGGTGCTGCATCCGCTGGGCGGCATTGCCTGCTTCGCCGCCGCCGGCCTCTACGCAGCGCAAGGCGGATATTGGTTGCTGGTGCCGGGGCTGCTGCCGCCGCTCGTGGCGTTTTACGCGCTGGCAATGCGCGTCCCCGCGTTCACCTTGCCGCTAACGCCGGTCAGCGCGGTCGTCGTGTCCGTTGCGCTGCTCATGTCGCTGGCGCCGCTGACGATGCATTTCGTCGGGACGCATCCGAGCGAGGCGCAACAGGCAAAGGCGCGTGCCGACGCGGAGGCCGAGCAGGCCGCGCGCGACCAGGCGGAGCGCGAAGCCCGCGAGCAAGAGCTCGCCGCCTTCAAGCGCCTCGGCCCCGACTCGTCACTGCGCGACTACCTGACCTATCTCACCAGCGGCGATCCTCGCTTCCGCGAAGCGCCGGCCGGTGCGCGGCTGGTGAAGACGCGCCAGACCGACGCCGTCGCGCTCTTGCGTCAAGGCCACATCGGAGACATGCCGGACCTGCGCAGCCTCGACCTCGCCGCAACGCCGGATCTCTGTGCGGCATACGATTTCGGCCTCCGCGTCGAGGCGATGAAGGTGCAGCGCGGGCGCGGCGCCTGGCTGACCGCGGCGATGAATCTCGAATGGCAGCTCCCGAACATCAAATGGCTGGCCGGCGCCGGCTGCGACCTCGATCCGTCGCTGACACTGCTGGAGAAGAACGTGCGCGAAGTGTCGGATTCGGAACGGTTGAACAAGTTCGCCGACACGCTGCACGGGTTCCGCAAGGCGCCATGAGCCCCGCTTGCGCGCGGCCGTTCGCGAAACCATCTAGAGCTCATGGCCTTCGCACGCGCCGCCTTCTGGCGGCAGGACACCGATGACGACGAGACGCTGCGCCGCAAGTTCTGGCGCAAGCTCGCCGCCGTTGCGGCGCGCATCCCGTTCGCCGAAGACCTGCTCGCCGCCTATTTTTGCGCCTTCGACCGAGCGACACCGCTCGGGGTGAAGGCGACGCTGGTCGGCGCCATCGCCTATTTCGTGCTGCCGATGGACGCCATTCCAGACGTGATGCCGATCCTCGGCTTCACCGACGATGCCGCGGTGCTGACCGCCGCCCTGCGCCTTGTCGCGAGCCACGTGACGCCGGAGCACCGCAACCTGGCGCGGGAAAAGCTCACGGCGATGACTGATCCCGCGCCGCGCGCGTGATCACGTCCGCAGGATCATCTTCCCCATCACCTTGCGGTCGGCAATTGCCTTCAGCGCGGCAGCGGACTCGGCGAGCGGATAGACCGCGTGGATATGCGACGACACCTTGCCGTCGAGGCACCAGCGCATGATCTGCTCGGTGTTGGCGCGATGGCCGGCAAGATCGCGCTCGATGAACGAACCCCAGAACACGCCGAGCACGTCGCAGCCTTTCAGCAAGACAAGGTTGAGCGGCAGCTTCGGGATGTCGCCCGCGGCAAAGCCCACAACGAGAAAGCGTCCCTGCCAGGCGATCGAACGCAGCGCCGGTTCCGAAAAGCGGCCGCCGACCGGATCGTAGATCACGTCGGCGCCCTTGCCGCCGGTGACGCGCCGCAGCGCGTCCTTCAGATCCTCGGTCGCATAGTCGATGCCCTCGTCGGCGCCGCGTTCTTTGGCGAAGGCGAGCTTCTCCGCCGACGAGGCGCAGGCGATGACGCGCGCGCCCATCGCCTTGCCGATCTCGATCGCGGCGAGGCCGACGCCGCCGGACGCGCCGAGCACAGCCAGGGTCTCTCCGGTCTTGAGATGCGCGCGATCCTTCAGCGCATGCAGCGTCGTGCCGTAGGTCACGCACAGCCCGGCTGCGCGGTCGAAGTCGAGGCCGTCGGGCATCCGGATCAACTTGTCGGCGGCGATCGAGATTTTCTCGCGCGCCGCGCCATAGCCGGAACAGGCGATCACGCGGTCGCCCACCTTCACCGCCGTCACGCCCTTGCCGACGCTTTCGACGACCCCCGCAAACTCCGCCGCCGGCGAGAACGGCAGGGCCGGCTTGGTCTGGTACTTGTTGGCGATGATCAGCGTGTCGAAGAAATTGAGCGCCGCCGCATGGATGCGGACCACGGCCTCGCCCTCTCCGGCCACCGGATCCGGCACATCGCTGAGGACAAGATCGTCCGGGGTGCCGTAATGAGTGCAGAGCAGGGCTTTCATGGGTAGAATGGCCTGTGGATGGCACGCTTGCCGGGGGCGGGTTTCTAGCACGGGACGGCTGGCTTGCGCGTCAGCGGATGTTAACTTTCCTTCGCCCATCTTCCCGGGCAGCGACCTCTGGTCGCCTTCACAATGCCGAGATTCGCCCATAATCGGGCGGTGATCCACGCGATCCTGAAGAGCGGTTTTGAGCCGCCGTCAACCGGTAGGGCCCGATGGACATGACCCATTTGACGCGCAGCACCTTTGTCCTGCTGGCGACCATTGCATTCGCCGCGCCGGCCTTTGCTCAGGGGAAGAAAAACCCCACGGAGCAGGCCGTGCTGCTCGGCCAGTTCGGCGACTGGGGCGCCTACAAGGCCTCGCCCGGCGGCAAGAAGGTGTGCTTCGCACTGTCCAAGCCGACCTCGGCGGTAACCGAGCCGGCCAACAAGAAGCGCGATCCTTCCTACGCCTTCGTCTCGACGCGCCCGTCCGAGAAGGTGAAGAACGAGATCTCGGTGATCGTCGGCTATCCGCAGAAGTCTGGCCACGACGCCTCAGCGGCCGTGGGCCCGGCCAACTATGTGCTCTACACCCAGAACGACGGCGCCTGGGTCAAGAACGCCGCCGAGGAACCGAAGATGGTCGAGGCCATGCGCAAGGGCCACGACCTCGTCATCAAGAGCGAGTCGTCTTCCGGCACCAAGACCACCGACACCTATTCGCTCAAGGGCATTTCGGAAGCCCTCGACAAGGTGGCGGAGGAGTGCAAGTAGCGCCTGCGCGCCCTATATTGTCGTCGGCGCGCGAATGCGCGGGCAGGACGACCTGAGTTGACCGACACGACCATCGATATCACACCGGCCGCGGCCGCCTTCGTCGAGAAGGCGCCGCTCGAGCGCTACGTCGCGCCGCAGAAGCCGTCGCTGGTCGGCATGAGCCGCGCGGAACTCGGCGACGCGCTCGGCCGCCTCGGCGTGCCCGAGGGCCAGCGCAAGATGCGTGTGCAGCAACTCTGGCACTGGATCTACTTCCGCGGCTTCACCGCCTTCGACGAGATGACCAGCGTGTCGAAGGAATTGCGCGCGCTTCTTGCCGACCACTTTACGCTCGACCGGCCCGAGGTCGTCGCCGAACAGGTCTCGGTCGACGGCACGCGCAAATGGCTGATGCGCCTGCCGGGCGATCCGGACAGCAAGCTGCCGCACGAGATCGAGACCGTCTACATCCCCGACACCGAGCGCGGCACCTTGTGCGTGTCGAGCCAGGTCGGCTGCACGCTGAATTGCACATTCTGCCATACCGGCACGCAGCGCCTCGTCCGCAATCTCACCGCCGGCGAGATCGCCGGCCAGGTGCTGGCCGCGCGCGACCGCCTCGGCGACTGGCCGGGCGGCACGCGGCCGACCGACGGCGTCGTGCCTACCGGCGACCGCTGCGTCACCAACATCGTCATGATGGGGATGGGCGAGCCGCTCTACAATTTCGAAGCGGTGCGCGACGCGCTGCTCATCGTCTCCGACGGCGACGGCATCGGCATCTCCAAGCGCCGCATCACCCTCTCCACCTCGGGCGTGGTGCCGATGATCGAGCGCGCCGGCGCCGAGATCGGCTGCATGCTGGCGATCTCGCTGCACGCCGTGCGCGACGACCTGCGCAATGAGCTCGTCCCGCTCAACCGCAAATACCCGATCAGGGAGTTGCTCGAGGCGTGCCGCAATTATCCCGGCGCGTCGAACGCCAAACGCATCACGTTCGAATACGTGATGCTCAAAGACGTCAACGATTCGATCGAGGACGCGAAAGCGCTGGTGCGGCTGCTCAAGGGCATCCCCGCCAAGATCAATCTCATTCCGTTCAATCCGTGGCCGGGCTCGAAATACGAGTGCTCCGACTGGGAGCAGATCGAGAAGTTCTCGCAGGTCGTGTTCGATGCCGGCTATGCCTCGCCGGTGCGTACGCCGCGCGGCCGCGACATCCTCGCTGCCTGCGGCCAGCTCAAGAGCGCGTCCGAGAAGCTGTCGGCGCGCGAGCGCATGGCGCTGCGCGCGATGGCGATGACCGACGAATGAGCCTCCTCGGCCGCATCGTCGTCATCATCTTCGCCCTGATCCTGTCGAGCATTGCGGTCGGCATGGCGGTCGCCGTCGGCTTGCTCGGCCCGCAATGGCACGCCTTCTCGGGCGACGTCGGCGAGCGCGTCACGTTCTGGGGCGTCGCCTTCTTCGGCTCGGTGCTGACCGGCGCGATCGGCCTGTTGCCGCTCGTCATCCTGATCGTGCTGGCGGAGGCTTTCAGCATCCGCTCGCTGCTGATCAACACGGCCGCCGGCGCGGCGCTGCTCCTCGCCGGCTACTACAGCAGCGGGCTGGCGAGGCCCTCATACGAGGAATCGATCGACAATCCGCCGCCGGCGATCCCGCGCCAGATGGAGATTGCGGCCGCCGCGGGCGCGGTCGGCGGCTTCGTCTACTGGTTCATCGCCGGCCGCAATGCCGGCCGCTGGCGCGAACGCCGCGGCCCCGTTGCCTGAACTAGCGCCGCGCCCAGTCGAGCGCCGCTTCCAGCCGGTCATTGCCCCAGAACAGCTCGCCGTCGGCGGTGACGAAGCTCGGCGCACCGAAGACGCCGCGCGCCTGCGCCTCCTCTGTATTCCGGCGCAGGACAAGCTTGTTGTCGTCCGCTTGCGCCCGCGCGATCACCGCGTTCGCGTCCTTGCCCAAAGCGCCCAGCACTTCGGCGACGGTTTCGGGCAGGCCGATGTCGCGGCCCTCGCCGAACTCCGCGGCGTAGACGGCGCGGCAGTACTCCTCGCCCCAGCCCTCGGCCAGGGCGACGAGCGCCACGCGCGAGGCCAGGATCGTGTTCTGCGGAAACACAATGGGCCGCAGGAATGGCAGCTTGAGCCCCGCGCAGACGCGTTCGAGGTCGCGCCACATGTAGCGGCCCTTGGCCGGATAGATATTGAACGGCGAATTGTCCCACCCCTGCGCCTTGAACACGGGGCCGAGCAGGAAGGGCCGCCAGCGCACTGAAACGCCGCGCTCGCGCGCCAGGGCGCCGATGCGCAGGGCCGCCGGATAGGAGTAGGTCGAGGCGAATTCGAACCAGAAATCGAGCGCAGCCGTGCCGGGCATGGCGGCACTATAGCGCGGCCCGCGGCGTCCGCCTTCCCATTTGCGCAAGGCTCGGCTAGATCGCCGGGCGAAGAGGATTGCCCATGCACCGTACCGGACTGATCGTCGCGCTGTCGGTCACCGCCGTCGCCGCCCTGGCGTTCGGCGTCTTCCCGGCGCTCGATCTCGGCATTGCGGGACTTTTCTATCCGGTGCACGACGCCGGCGGAAACATGTTCGCGTGGCGGCTGTCGCCGGTGCTGTCGACCGCGCACGACATCGCGCTGAACGCCGGCTTCGTGATGGTCGCGCCGGCGCTGATCGCGCTCGTGCTCAAGCTCATCATGCCGCGCATGCGCATGCTGATCTCCGGCCGCGCCATCGTCTTCCTCGTCTCGACCATGCTGATCGCGCCAGGCCTCGTGACGAACGTCGTGCTCAAGGATTACTGGGGCCGGCCGCGCCCGATCGACGTGACGCAGTTCGGCGGCCAGCAGCATTTCGTGCCGTGGTGGGATCCGCGCGGCGACTGCCCGAACAATTGCTCCTTCGTGTCGGGTGACGTCTCGACCGCAGCCTGGGCCTTTGCGCCGGCGGCGCTGGCGCCGCCGCAATACCGCGCGCTCGCCTACGGCGCGGCGTTCGCGCTGACCGCGTTCATGGCGGTGATCCGCATCATGGCCGGCGCGCATTTCACTTCGGACACGATCCTCGCCGGCACGTTCACCTTCCTCATCATCTGGCTCGCCTACGCGCTGATCTACAGATGGCGGACGCGTCTCGACGACAAGCGGATCGAGGCCGGTCTCGAACGCATCTCGCTGGTGCGCTGGCTCACGGCCCGCTGACCCGCTCCGCTGCGGCGCATGGACGCCGCGGCCCATTCGGGCCATGCTGGACGCGACGCGGTTCGCGATACGAGGTTTCCATGGCCGACGCCCCCGCCAAGGTGAAGCGTGTGCTGCATGTCAAAATGCGGGCCCTCGGCGACCCCAAGCAGATGCTGGCGCTGGTCCAGTCGGCCACGCCGTTTTACCGCGCCTTCGGCGCGGCCGGCTTCCGCATGCTGCAAAACGTCGACGATCCGGCCCAGCTCCTGATCGAGATCGAATACGAGGCCGATGCCGCGCTCGAGCTCAACCGGCAGAAGGTCGCCTCCGACCCCATGCTGCGCAACTTCCTGACCGGCTGGAAGCAGATGCTGGCCGGCAGCGCCGACATGGACGTCTACGAGGACGTGTCGGGGTAGGCCCTTAATCCCTCCCCTGAAAGGGGAGGGATAAGAAGGCCAGCCTTGACCTGCCGCGCCTCCTTGGTTTCAACAACCGGCAGAACACCCATCCCGGGCGCCCCGCCCGGCGCGAGAAAGAGCCCCGATGCCCAGCGGCGACAAGAAGTCCGTCAAGAAGGTC
>JBQCFB010000205.1:0-17603 GCA_051959715.1 Pseudolabrys sp. | reverse complement strand
CGCGGCCGCAGGGCGGTCCCGATGCCGCCGGCGTCGGCATCGCCGTCGAGGCCGACGCCGCCGTCACCGGCAACGTGATCGAGGACGCGCCCTCCATCGGCATCAGCATTGGCGCCGGCAAGTACCAGCGCGACGTCACGGTCTCGGGAAATGTCGTGCGCCGCGCCGGCCGCGGCATCGGCGTCTCGGTCGCCGCTGGCGCAGGGCACGTGACGATCACCGGCAATCTCGTCGCGGAGTCGCGCCAGGGCGCGATCGTCGGCATGGAATGGGACAAGGTGACGAGCGACGATCTCGTCCGCGACGCGGCCAAATTCCCCCAGCTCGCCATCAGCGCCAACCAGGTGCGCTGAGCGTCATCGCGCCAGCCCTGTTTTGGGCGAAAACCGTGCCTATGTTAGCGTCTCACCCATGACGCTGCGCCGCCGCACCGGTCTGATGCTCCTCGTCGTCGCCATCTTCCTGCTGCCGATCCTCGCTCGCGCCGCGCTCTTCGCCGCGAGCGCCGCGCCGCGTTCCTGGCGCGACGCCGACTGGTCGAGCGCCGGCCTGCTGCCGCCTGCGTCGCGCGACCGGGACGCCCGGCTGATCGTCTTCACCGGCACCGCCGGCGCCTGGAAGAGCGTCTTCGCCGTGCACAGCTGGGTCGTGTTTAAACGCGCCGGCGAAGCGCGCTGGACGCGCTACGACGTGGTCGGCTGGGGCTCGCCGGTGCGGACCAATAACTGGCCGGTCGACGGCCGCTGGTACGGCGCGACGCCGGTCGCCATCGCGGACGTCTCGTGCGACGCGGCCGCGCGGCTGATCCCGCGGGTCGAGCAGGCGGTCGCCGCCTATGCCTACGCCGAGGCCGGCAGCTATCGCGTCTGGCCGGGTCCGAACAGCAATACCTTCGTCGCGGCCGTGCTGCGCGCCGTGCCGGAACTGGGCGTGGCGCTGCCGCCGAACGCGGTCGGCCGCGACTGGCGCGACGGCGTCTATGCCGGGCTGACCGACAGCCGCACCGGCATCGAGATCAATGCCGGCGGGCTCGTCTCGCTCAAGATCGGCTGGATCGAGGGCCTCGAGATCAACCTGCTCGGCCTCGTCGCCGGGCTCGACCTCCGCCATCCGGGCATCAAGCTGCCCGGTTTCGGCCGCATCGGCGTCCCGGCTCCGGTCACGATCGCGCTCGCGCGCTGACCCCCTCACGTCGATTTGTCCGCCTTCCCGGCCGCGCGCGTGGCACATTGCCCGCACCATCCGGAATCCCGCAATGCGCGACACGCTGCCACTGCTCGACGCCATCCCCTTCCCTGCGCTCCATCGCGGCCGCCTCCAGACCTTGCAGGTGAATGTCGGCTATCGCTGCAACCAGTCCTGCGTGCATTGCCACGTCAATGCCGGGCCGAACCGGACCGAGGAAATGGCGGGCGAGACCGTCGATCTCGTTCTCGACGTGCTGGCGCGGCGCGGAATCGCGACGCTCGACATCACCGGCGGCGCCCCGGAGCTCAATCCGCATTTCCGCCGCCTCGTGCGCGGCGCCCGTGCGCGCGGCATCACGGTGATGGACCGCTGCAACCTCACCATCCTGTCCGAGCCCGGGCAGGAAGACCTCGCGCACTTTCTCGCCGCAGAGCGCGTCGAGATCGTGGCGTCGATGCCCTGCTATCTCGCCGACAATGTCGAGCGCCAGCGCGGCAAGGGCGTGTTCGACCGCTCGATCGACGGCCTCAAGCGCCTCAACGCGCTCGGCTACGGCCGCGGCGACGGCCTCGTACTCAACCTCGTCTACAATCCGCAGGGGCCGTCGCTGCCGCCGGCGCAGGCCGCGCTCGAAGCCGACTACCAGCGCATTCTCGGTGAGACATACGGCATCGTGTTCGACCGCCTGTTCGTGCTCGCCAACATGCCTATCCAGCGCTTCGGCTCGATGCTGGTGAGCAAAGGCGAGTTCGACGGCTATCTGCGCCTGCTCCAGGACGCGCATCTCGACGCCAACCTCGACGGCGTCATGTGCCGCAACATGATCTCGGTCGACTGGCAGGGCTTCCTCTACGACTGCGACTTCAACCAGATGCTCGACCTGCCGCTCGCCGTTGAAGGCAATCCGCGCACGCATCTCCGCGACCTGCTCGGCGCCGATTTCGACGCCCATCCGATCCGCGTCGCCGGCCATTGCTTCGGCTGCACCGCCGGCCAGGGATCGAGCTGCGGCGGCGCGCTGAAGGAAGCGGCCGAATGACGGCGGCGCTTGCCACGCCGCTGGCGGCTCTCGCGGCCGGCCGCATGTGCCCGGCCGACTACACCTATTCACCGGCTGTCTTCGCCCGCGCGCCCGATCTGACAGCCGATACGCTGTATGTGATCGGCGGCCTCTACGGAAACCTCGCAGCGCTCGAGACGGTCGAACATCTCGCGGCGGCCGAACCGGACACGCCGACGCTCGTCTTCAACGGCGACTTCCACTGGTTCGACGCCGAGCCGTCATGGTTCGCCGCCATCGAGCGAAAGGTCGCGGCGTACCCGGCGCTGCGCGGCAATGTCGAGACCGAGATCGCGCGCATGTCCGATATCGGCGCAGGCTGCGGCTGCGCCTATCCGGAAACGGTGGACGAGAACGCGGTCCAACGGTCGAACGCCATCCTCGGCGAACTGCAAGGCATTGCGTCCGACGCGGCCCGGGCGCGGCTGCGCGGCCTGCCGATGCATCTCGTGGCGCACGTCGGGCCCTTGCGCGTCGGCATCGTCCACGGCGATGCGCTGGCGCTCGCCGGCTGGCGCTTCGACGCTACGTATCTCGACGATGCCGCGCATGGCCCCTGGCTCGCATCGGTTCGCGCCGCCGCGCAGGTCGACGTCTTCGCGTCGACGCATACCTGTCAGGCCGCGCTGCGCGACCTGACGCTCGATGCCGGCCGCCTCACCATCGTCAACAACGGCGCCGCCGGGATGGCGAATTTCACCGGCACCACGTTCGGCGTCGTCACCCGCATCGCGACGACGCCATCGCCCCATGCCACGCTCTACGGCGTGCGCCGCGACGGCGTCTTCATCGACGCGCTGGCGGTCCCGTTTCCGCTCGGGACATTCCTCGCGCGCTTCCTGGAGCGCTGGCCGCCCGGCTCGGCCGCGCATAAGTCCTATCATCGCCGCATCGTCGGCGGCCCGGCCTATGCCATGGCACAGGCGGCGGCGCGATGAAGCTCTCGATCATCATGCCGGTGCTGAACGAGGCCGCCGATATCGTCGCGGCGCTGGAGGCGCTTGCGCCGTTGCGCGGCCGCGGCGCGGAGATCATCGTCGTCGATGGTGGATCGGCCGACGGGACGGCCGCGCTGGCGCGCCCCCTCGCCGACCGGATTCTGACCTCACCGCGCGGTCGCGCCGTGCAGATGAACGCCGGCGCCGCCGAGGCCACCGGCGACATCCTCCTGTTCCTGCACGCCGATACGCGCCTGCCCGACGACGCCGATGTGCTCGTGCATCGCGCGCTCCAAGGCCCCCGTGTCTGGGGCCGCTTCGACGTGCGCTTCACCGGCGGTGCGCTGCCGGTGGTCGCGGCCAGCATGAACCTGCGCTCGCGGCTCTCCGGCATCGCCACCGGCGACCAGGCCATGTTCATGACGCACGCGGCCTTCGCGCGCGCCGGCGGCTTCCCCGAGATCGCGCTGATGGAGGACGTTGCCCTGTCGTCCTGTCTCAAGCACCTGTCGCGCCCCGCCTGCCTGCGGGCACGCGTGACGACCTCGCCGCGGCGCTGGCAGGTGAACGGCGCGCTGCGCACCGTGCTGATGATGTGGCGGCTGCGGCTCGCCTTCTTCCTCGGCGCCGATCCGAAGCAGTTGGCGCGGGCCTACGGCCATGGCCGCCCCTAGCATCGCCAGCATTTCCGTCCTGGCCAAGGCGCCGGTCCCCGGCTTCGCCAAGACGCGGCTTATCCCCGACATCGGCGCGCATGCCGCGGCCGTGCTCCAGGAGCGCCTGACCGCACGCGCCGTCACGACCGCCCTCGCGGCGGGTCTTGGGCGGGTGACGCTCTGGTGCGCGCCGGACATGACCCATCGCAGCTTCCTCGACCTCAAGGTCGCCTTGAGGCGGCAGCCCGAGGGCGACCTCGGCGACCGCATGCTCGCCGCCTTCGGCGGCATGCCGACGCTCGTCATCGGCACGGACTGCCCGGCGCTGACGCCGGCGCATCTGCGCGAGGCTGCGGAGGCTCTTGAGCGCGATGACGTCGTGCTGATCCCGGCGGAGGACGGCGGCTACGTGCTGATCGGCGCGAAAGCGCCGCATCCGGCCCTGTTTGCGGACATGACCTGGAGCGTGCCGACCGTGCTCGCCGAGACGCGCGCGAGGATCGCCGCGTGCGGGCTTTCCGTGGCGGTGCTCGACACGCTGTGGGACGTCGACATCGAGCCCGACCTCGCGCGCATGGAGCGCGCGTTTCCCGAGCTTGCGCTCTAGGCCAGCCGGATCGCGACCAGGCCGGCCATGATCAGCAGCGCCGCGGCGACGCGGCTCGGCCTGAGCGGCTCCTTGAGCATGACCACGGCAATGAGCGCGCCGAACAGCACGCTGGTCTCGCGCAAGGTCGCGACGATGGCGATCGGCGCCAGCGTCATCGCCCACAGCGCGATGCCGTAGGACATCAACTGCATGGCGCCGCCACCGAGCGCGAGCCGCCAGTAGCGCGGCAGCGGCGTCAACACCGCAGCGCCTTCGCGCATGTGCGCGTACACGATCAGCGCGGCGCCGTGGCAGACGAAGAGCGTCAACGTGTAGCCGACGGCATTGCCCGACGCGCGCGCGCCGATCCCGTCGACCACCGAATAGGCGCAGATCGTCACCGCCGTGAACAGCGCAAAGCCGACGGCGCGGCGATCGAGCGCGGGCAGGCCGCGGCCGCCGCGGATCGAGAGCAGCAGGACGCCGGCCGCGAGCGCCGCGATGCCGGACCAGCCGAGCGCGGATAAGTGCTCGCCGACGAAGACTGTCGCCGCCGTCGCCGTCATCAGCGGCGCCGCGCCGCGCGCGATCGGATAGACCTGGCTGAGATCTCCCGCACGATAGGCTTCGATCAGGCCGGCGATATAGAAGATGTGGATCGCAGTGGATGCTGCGAGCCAGGGCCAGGCGGCTCCGTGCGGCAATCCAGCAAATGGAAGCGCGGCGATCGCGACCGCGATAGCCCCGACCGCCATTAGCGCGGTGGCGCGGAGCGGATCGAGCCCCGTCTTCGCCATCGCATTCCAGCCGGCGTGGCACAGCGCGGCGAACAGGACGGCAAGGAAGACGAAGCTCTGCATTCTAGGCGCCGCCCCGCGCGCAGGGCGCGGGGTGAAGTCCCCTCACTTCTTCGCCGCCGGCGCCCACAGCTTCGGCCCGGCGCGCAGATATTGCACAGGCAGCGCGATATCGGCGCCGAGCGAAGCGGCGGCGTGCCAACCCCAGTGCGGATCGTTGAGCATCGCACGGCCGAGCGCCACCTGGTCGGCCTCGCCCTTCGCAACGATCGTCTCGGCCTGCTCCGGCGTGACGATGAGGCCCACGGCGCGCGTCGCGATCCCGGCCTCGCGCTTCACGCGCGCCGCGATGGCGACGTTGTATCCGGGGTCGGACGGATTGCGGATATCGAGCGCGACGCCGCCCGAGGAGACGCAGAGGAACTCGATGCCTTCGGCCTTCAGCGCCTTCGCGACGTTGACCGCGTCGTCCGGCGTGAGCCCTCCCTCGCGCCAGTCGCTTCCGGTGATGCGCGCGCCGAGCGGCATCTCCTTCGGCACCACCGCGCGCACCGCGCGCGCGACCGACAGCGGAAAGCGCATGCGGTTCTCGAACGATCCGCCATATTGGTCCGTGCGCTTGTTCGACAGCGGCGACATGAAGCCGTGCAGCAGATAGCCGTGCGCCATGTGCAGCTCGATGGAGTCGAAGCCGATACGCAGCGCGCGCTTCGCCGAATTGACGAAGGCGTCGCGCACGCGGTTCATGTCGGCTTCGGCCGCCTCGCGCGGCATGTGCCAGTTGTCGCCGAACGGAATGGCGGAGGCCGCGATGGTCGGCCAGGGATCCTCGTCGCCTGCCTTCAGCGCGGCGCCGCCGTGCCAGGGCCGCTGCGCCGAGCCCTTGCGGCCGGAATGGGCGATCTGGATGCCGAACTTCGCGGTGCCGCGGCGGCGCGCGGCCGACACGGCGCGATGGAGCGCCGCCTCGTTGTCGTCGGAGTAGAGCCCGAGGCAGCCATGCGTGATGCGGCCGTGACGCTCGACATGCGTCGCCTCGACGACGACGAGCGCGGCGCCGGAATTGGCCAGCATGCCGAGATGCATCTGGTGCCAGTCATTCGCGCAGCCGTCGTCGCCGGAATACTGGCACATCGGCGACACGACGATGCGGTTCGCGAGCTCGAGGCCGGCAAGCCGGACCGGCGAAAACAGAACGCTGCTCATGGAGGACGATCCCGGAGGGAGCGCCGCCGCGGGACCGCGTCAGCGCTGCTGGATGGACTGGAGATAGGCGATGATGGCACCGACTTCGTCGGCGTCAAACCTGAATTCCGGCATGTCTGGATGGCCGGACAGGATGCCCTCGCCGAGCGCCTCCTCGAGCGAGTCGACCGGATAGCGCTGGCCGAGCGTGCGGAAGGCCGGCGCCTCCTTGTTCGGGCTGGCGCCGGTGCGGCCGACGGCGTGGCAGGGGGCGCAATTCTTCTGGAGCAGTTCGGCGCCGAGCTTGAGATCCGCGGCGCCGGCTTCCTGGGCATGGACCCGGGCGGCGGCGAGCATGAACGCGGCGAGTGCGAGGCCGAGACGCCTCACGCGGCCTGCCGCAGCCTCGACACGCGCGGATGTTCGGGGATGCGCTCGGTGACTCGGCGCAGCGTCTTGACCACCTTGATCACGTCGAGCATGCGCACCGCGAACAGCGCCTCGGTCGGGTAATAGTGCCGCCAGCGACCGGAACGGTAGAGATCCTCGTAGGAGGCGAGCCGGCGCTCGGCCAGGTCGAGCCATTTGCGCGTGACCTTTTCCAGTCGCGGATCGTTCGTTCCTGCAGGCATCGCCCATCCGTCGCGTGCGCCGGTCGGCGCTCTCGATCGCAACGGGATCGGCGGCAACCGGCATGACCACTCCAGACGCCACCACAGGATTTCAGACTGATTCTTCCGTTTAGATTGATTCGCCTCGGCAAGCAAAGGGTACCGCCCGCGCCCATCGGGCGCGGCGGTGGACGGCCGGCAGGCGTCCGTCAGCGGTCAGCGCGTCAGCGACGCCTGCGCCGGCTTGATGATCCGGTAGAGCTGGAAGTTGGTGCCGTCCTGGACGAGCGTCATGTGCTCGGGATCGGGATTTTCGGCGTCGCTCTCGGTGAAGAGCAGGTAGACGTACTCGTAGTGCTCGGGCCACTCGTCCCAGTAGCGCGGGCCGTTCGGGCCCGGGCCGTCCGCCGACAGGAGAAGACGCGGCGTCGAGGGCGGCGTGCCGTCTTCGGTGTCGACGATGCCGCGGAATTCGGGGCGCACGTGCAGGATCTGCTTGCCCTTGACGGTGAACGCCGTCGTCACCAGCGCCGAGCGCTCGATGATCGCCTGGCAGGCGAGATGGACGAGCGCGAAGTCGGCGACGTCGTCGCCGGCGTCGGCCTTGGCGTAGGCGACGAGCACGCGCGAGCCGGGCTTGATGCGCTTGATCGAGGCGCGGAACTCGCTGGTCGAGGTCGACAGCCCACCCCACGCCGTGTCGATCTCGATCACGCGCACGAGCAGCACGACGACGAGTAGCGCGAGGAAGCCGCGGCGCACGAGCCGGTGGCGCAGGTCGACGTCGAGGCAGGCGATCAGCATGAAGGCGAAGGCGATCGGCAGCCGCTGGTCGCCCATATAGGTGGCGAACAGGACGCGCGGCATGGCGAGGTAGACGGCGACGCTGATGACCAGCAGCACCCAGAACAAGGGATGGATGCGCAGCAGCCGGTGCCGTACGGTCCAGACCGCGCCGGCGGTCAGGAGCGCGATCAGCGACAACGCGACGATGTCGGAGTAGCACTGGATGACGTAGATGAGGCCGTCGATCTTGCCGAGGCGCTCCCAGTAATATTCATGCGCGAGGCCGAGCGTCGGGCTTTCCATGAGCAGCGGGATTGCCGGCAGGAAGGGAATGCCGGTCGCGCAGAAATCGACGATGCGCAGCGGCCACGGCTCGCGGCGGCGCAGCCACAGCCGCTGCGACTCGATGGCGAGCAGGCCGACGCCGTACACGCCGAGCGCGGACAGGTGGCAGAACAACAGGATCATCGCGAACCCGGCCGACAGGCCGAGCCGCAGCACGAAGTGCCGCTCGCGCAGCGAGACCCAGCAGGCGAGCGCCCACAACGCAATGCCGATGCCGAAGATGTAGTTGGTCAGGCCGACGAGGAAGACGTGGTTGTAGAGGAGCGGCGTCGCGATCAGCGGGAACGCCGACCAGCGGCCGAACAGCGCACGGTTGAGCCCGAGCGCGCCCGACAACATCAGCGCCAGCATGCTCAGAAGAAACAACTGCCCGGCGAGATAGACGCTCATGAACCGCGCCAGCACCGGCACGATCAGGTCCATCATCAGGTTCGGGATCGGCGCCCAGTCGACCTCGTAGAAGCGCGACAGGTTGGCGTCATGGCCGAGCGCGGCGATGACGTGCATGCGCGCGAGGTGGTTGACGTAGTCGGACAGCGGCGGGACCGGGTTGGTCCAGATCGGGATCGAGACGACGAGCAGCAGGAGGCCGGTCAGCACGGCGATATTGAGCCCGCTGAAGGCCAGCGTGCGGCGGCGCGCAAAGGCGGACGGCAGGAAGAAAGTCTTGTTCAAGGGAGCATCGTGGACGGTCATCGGCAGCGCGTCTCGCATTCCGTGCCCCGCACCACAAGGGGGCGGATGCACCCTACGCATCGAACCTGACTCTGGGATGAACAAGCATCCTCACCGGGCCACCGATCAGCGGCCCGGACGCCGAAATACGCGCGATTTGAGGGGTTTCTTCAACCGGCCGGACGCCGCCAGGCCGATTCATCATGAACGGGCGGCGAAAGAGTCCGGCCCGCCCTGCCCTAGAGCTTGATTCGGAACCGGTGGGCGATCTCGCCGATGATGCCGCGCCTGAACAGGAGCACGCAGACGACGAAGATGACGCCCTGGATCACCAGCACCCATTGCCCCATCCAGGCGAGCTTGTACTGCATGGACAGGATGGCGAAGGCACCGACGATCGGCCCGAACACGGTGCCGAGGCCGCCCACGAGCGTCATCAGCACGACCTCGCCCGACATCGGCCAGTAGACGTCGGTCAGCGAGGCGATCTGCACCACCAGCGCCTTGGTGGCGCCGGCAAGGCCCGCGAGCGACGCGGACAGCACGAAGGCCATCAGCTTGTAGCGGTCGGTCTTGTAGCCGAGCGAGATCGCGCGCGGCTCGTTCTCGCGGATCGCCTTCAGAACCTCGCCGAACGGCGAGTGGATGATGCGGTGGATGAACAGGAAGCCGCCGATGAACACGATCAGCACGAAGAAGTACAAGGCCAGGTCGCTCGAGAGGTTGATCACCCCGAACAGATGCCCGCGCGGCACCGACTGGATGCCGTCCTCGCCGCCGGTGAACTTGGCGCGGAGCGCGACGAAATACATCATCTGCGCGAGCGCCAGCGTGATCATCGCGAAGTAGATGCCCTGCCGGCGGATCGCCAGCGATCCGGCGATGATGCCGCACACGGTCGCCGTCGCGGTGCCGACGAGGATCGCGAGTTCCGGCGACAGGCCCCAGTCCTTGGCGGCGTGCGCGCTCATGTAGCTCGCCCAGCCCCAGTAGAGCGCGTGGCCGAACGAGAGCAGGCCCACGTATCCGACCAGCAGATTGAAGGCGAGCGCGAACAGCGCAAAGCACATGCATTCCATCAGGAACGGCGGATAGGTGATGAAAGGCGCGGCGATCAGCACCACGACCATCACGGCGAGCGCGATCGTCTGGCTCTGCGTGCCGAACATGCCGCCGCGTCGGGTCGAGGGATCGGTCACGTGTTTCATCACGCTCTCCGTCCGAACAGGCCGGCCGGCCGCACCAGGAGCACGATCGCCATCACCACGAAGATCACCGTGTTCGACGCTTCCGGATAGAAGACCTTGGTCAGGCCCTCGACGATGCCGAGGCCGAAGCCGGAAATGACGGCGCCGAGGATCGAACCCATGCCGCCGATCACAACCACCGCGAACACGACGATGATCAGCTCGGAGCCCATGTTCGGCGACACGTTGTAGATCGGCGCGGCCATCACGCCGGCAAAGGCGGCGAGCGCGACGCCGAAGCCGTAGGTGAGCGTGATCATGCGCGGCACGTTGATGCCGAAGGCGCGGACCAGGGTCGGGTTCTCCGTCGCGGCGCGCAGATATGCGCCGAGCCGCGTCCGCTCGATCGCGAACCAGGTGCCGAAGCAGACGACGACAGACACGCCGATCACCCAGGCGCGATAGTTCGGCAGGTACATGAAGCCGAGATTGTGTCCGCCGCGCAGCGAATCCGGCAGCGCATAGGGCAGACCCGCAGTGCCGAGATAATTGCGGCCGACGCCCTCGATGATGAGCGCGATGCCGAAGGTCAGGAGCAGGCCGTACAGGTGGTCGAGCTTGTACAGCCATTGCAGGAACATCCGCTCGATCAGCACGCCGGTGATACCGACGACGATCGGGGCGAGGATCAGGGCCGGCCAGTAGCCGACGCCGAGGAAATTGAGTATCAGCCAGGCGACGACGGCGCCGAGCATGTACTGCGCGCCGTGCGCGAAATTGATGATGTTGAGCATGCCGAAGATCACGGCGAGGCCGAGGCTCAGCAACGCATAGAACGAGCCGTTGATCAGCCCGATGAGGAGCTGACCGAACAGGGCCATCGTCGGAACGCCGAAGATCGTCGTCATGGGCGGACTCTCTCATACCTCCCCAGGGCAAGGGGGAGATCGGCTCGCGAAACGAGCCGGGTGGGAGCGATCGCTTTCACTCCCACCCGGCCGCTGCTTCGCAAGCGACCACCCTCCCCCTTTCGGGGGAGGGATCAGGACGCTTAGCCCTTCACCAGCGGGCAGTTGCCTTCGTTGAGCGGACGGAAGGCCTGGTCAGCCGGGATGGTCGCCTTGATGTGGTAGAAGTCGAACTTGTACTTCGACTCTTCCGGCTTCTTGACCTCGAACAGGTAGGCCGGGTGCAGCACGCGGCCGTCCTGGCGAACCGTGCCCTTGCCGAACAGCGGATCGTCCGTCGGCAGCTTCTTCATCTCGGCGACGACCGCCTTGCCGTCGGTCGCGCTGCCGATGGCTTCGACCGCCTTGAAATAGTGCAGCACGCCCGCATAGACGCCCGCCATGTTCATGGTCGGCACCTTGCTGTCGTCCTTGCGCAGCGCCTCCCAGCGCTTGGTCCAGGCGCGGCTGCCGTCATTGAGATCCCAGTACCAGGTCTCGGTGAAGGTCAGGCCCTGCGCCGTCTTCAGGCCGAGCGCGTTGACGTCCGAGGCGAACAGCAGGAGCGCGGCGAGCTTCTGGCCGCCCTGCACGATGCCGAATTCGGCCGCCTGCTTGACCGAGTTGATCGTGTCGCCGCCGGCATTGGCGAGACCGATGATCTTGGCCTTCGAGGCCTGCGCCTGGAGCAGGAACGAGGAGAAGTCGCTGGTGTTGATCGGGTGACGCACCGCGCCCAGCACCTTGCCGCCGTTCTTTTCGACGACCGCCGCCGTGTCACGCTCGAGCGCATGGCCGAACGCGTAGTCGGAGGTGAGGAAGAACCAGGTATTGCCGCCGTTCTTCACGATGGCCTTGCCGGTGCCGTTCGCCAGCATCCAGGTGTCGTAGGTCCAGTGCACGGTGTTGGCGTTGCACTTCGGGCCGGTGAGGTCGGACGAAGCCGGGCCCGAGCCGATGAACACCTTGTTCTTCGCCGCGGCGACGGCGCTGATCGCGAGCGCGACGCCCGAGTTCGGCACGTCGAGGATGGCGTCGACGTGGTCGACGTCGATCCACTGGTTGGCGATGTTGGTGCCGACGTCGGCCTTGTTCTGGTGGTCGGCGCTGACGACGGAGCCCTTGATCTTGGACTTCGGGTTGGCCTTGGCGTAGTCGTCGATCGCCATCTGGGCGGCGATCGCCGAGCCGATGCCGCTGTTGTCCGCGTAAAGGCTTGACATGTCGGTCAGCACGCCGATCTTCACGTTGATCTGCTGCGCCTGCGCCGTGCCGCAGACGAGCGCCGCGGCGAGTGCCGCAAGCCCGATAGACTTCTTCAACATTGCTTCCTCCGTTTTGCTTTTATGTCGCCCGTTACACACCAAGATAGTCGTGCAGCTTCTCGACATTCGCATCCAGCTCGGAATTGGCGAACTGGTCGATGATACGTCCGTGTTCCATGACGTAGTAGCGATCCGCAACGGTCGAGGCGAAGCGGAAATTCTGTTCCACGAGCAGGATGGTAAAACCCTGCTCCTTCAGCGAGCGGATGGTTTTGCCGATCTGCTGGATGATGACGGGCGCGAGCCCCTCGGTCGGCTCGTCGAGCAGGAGCAGCCGTGCGCCGGTGCGCAGGATGCGCGCGATCGCCAGCATCTGCTGCTCGCCGCCGGACAGTTTCGTGCCCTGGCTGGAGCCGAGACGCTCCTTCAGGTTGGGGAACAGCGTGAAGATCTGGTCGAGGCTGAGCCCGCCCGGCTTCACCTGCGGCGGCAGGAGCAGGTTCTCCTCGACGCCGAGGCTCGCGAAGATGCCGCGCTCCTCCGGACAGAAGGCGATGCCGGCGCGCGCGATGCGGTCGGACGACTTGCCGATCAGCTCGGCGCCCTCGAAGCGCACCGAGCCGGTGCGGTTGCCGACGATGCCCATGATCGATTTGAGCGTGGTCGTCTTGCCGGCGCCGTTGCGGCCGAGCAGCGTCACCACCTCGCCTTCGCGTACGTCGAAGGCGACGCCGTGCAGGATGTGCGACTCGCCGTACCAGGCTTCGAGCTTGTCGACCGCGAGCAGCGGTGCCGCGCGCTCAAGCATGGCCCACTCCCATATAGGCCTCGCGCACGTCCGGGTTGGTCGACACGGTGTCGTAATCGCCTTCGGCCAGGATGCGGCCGCGCGTGAGGACGGTGATGCGGTCCGACAGGTCGGCGACCACCGACAGATTGTGCTCGACCATCAGCACGGTGCGGTCAGCGGCGACGCGCTTGATCAATTCCGCGATGCGGGCGATGTCCTCGTGGCCCATGCCGGCCATCGGCTCGTCGAGCAGCATCATTTCCGGATCGAGCGCCAGCGTGGTGGCGATCTCCAGCGCGCGCTTGCGTCCGTAAGGCAGCTCGACCGCGGCCCAGTTGGTGAACTCGGTCAGGCCGACGTCGGCGATGAGCTGCGCGGCGCGGTCATTGTATTCGTCGAGCACGCCGGCCGAGCGCCAGAAGTCGAACGAAGCGCCGCGCTTGCGCTGCAGTGCGATGCGAACGTTCTCCAGCACGGTCATGTGCGGGAAGACGGCCGAGATCTGGAACGAGCGCACGAGCCCGAGCCGTGCGACGTCGGCCGGCTGGAGGCCGGTGATGTCCTCGCCCTTGAACAGGATGCGGCCGCGGGTCGGCTGGAGGAATTTCGTGAGCAGATTGAAGCAGGTGGTCTTGCCTGCCCCGTTCGGGCCAATGAGCGCGTGAATGCTGCCGCGCTCGACCTCGAGCGCAACGCCACTCACCGCGACGAAGCCGGCAAATTCCTTCGTCAAATCCTCGGTGCGGAGGATGATGTCCTGCCCAGCCATTATTATCGTTTCCCCACGGCGCGTATCTTCCGCAACTTTTCGCAACGCGCAAGGGGAACAAACGCTTGATTTTACCGCCAAAATAAGCCTCGCCCCGTATCGCTATGACACGCCGCAGCGTTTCCGGCGCTTTTCACGTCAGGGTGGTGCCTTTTGCCGCACGCGGGCGGTCAGGACAGGGAGGCGATGGCCTCCTTGAGGACCTCGGGGACGGGCGCCGTGGCCGGCGATTGCACGTCGGGGGTCGCGTACTGGATGAAGCTGTCCGGCAGGGTCGCGCCCCAGTAGGTGCCGGTTCCCCTCTCCTTCTCGTCCCAGGTCACCGGCTCCCAGTCGGGCGCGGTGACGAGGAAGCTGCCGGAATAGACCTCGACGCGGTTGCCGCCGGGCTCGTAGCTGTAGAGATAGAAGCCCTGCGAGTTGTTGTGCTTGGAGGGTCCGGCCTCGATGAAGATGCCGTTCTCGGATAGGATGTCGGCGGCGCGCAGCACGTCGTCGCGATTGTCGACCCACATCGAGAAGTGATGCAGCCGCCCGTGCGCGGCCTTCACGTCGACCACGTAGGCAAGCTGGTGATGGATCGCGGTCGGGCTCATCCATGAGCCGATCTCGGTCTTGCCCTCGTCGTAGCGCACCTGCTCGCGCAACTGGAATCCAAGCAGGTCGGTCGCGAACTTGCGGTTCGGTTCGACCTCCTTGGCGAGCAACGCCAGATGATCGACGCGGCGCACGCAGACGCCGCGGCCGGTGTATTTCTGCGGCAGGTTCTTCAGTGTCGACCGCAAGGCCGTCGACGGCACGAACTTCTGCTCCTCGTAATAGATCTCCATCGTGTGACCGTCGGGATCGCGGAAGCGATAGGAGCGGCCGCGGCCGAAATCGCCATTGGTCCAGCCGATGCCGAGACCGGCCTGCTCGATCGCCTTGGCGCGGCGCTCGAGCGCCTGCGGGCTCGTCGCGCGCCACGACACGACGCCGACGCCGGCGTCCTTCGCGCCGGTCAGTTTCAGCGTCGAGGTGGCGTAATCGCCGTAGCCGCGCAGATAGACCGACGAACCGCTCTGCTGCACCGGCTCCATGCCGAGCAGGTCGCGGAAGTACCACAGGCTCTGCTCGGGCTTGGGCGTCAGCATCTCGACGCTGCCGAGATGCGCGATATCGTGGATCGGTTCCGGCGCGGCGGCCATGGCAGCCTCCATCGTTGCACACGCAACAATGTGCCGCAGCCGCCGCGGACGGTCTTGATTTAGCGCAAAGAGGCTGGCGGTCAGCCCTTGAACCGCTTCGCCAGCGCGTCGGCATTGCGGCCGAGCAGGCCGACATCGGCGCCGACGGCGACGAACAGGTAGCCCCATTCGATGTAGCGGCGCGCCTCGTCCTCGTTCGAGGTGAGGATGCCGGCCGGCTTGCCGATCTTCTTCAGCCGCGTCACCGCGTCCTTGATCGCCGCCTGCACGTCGGCATGCGCCGAATTGCCGAGATGGCCGAGCGAGGCGGCCAGATCGGACGGGCCGATGAACACGCCGTCAATGCCGTCGACCTTCGCGATCGCTTCGAGATCCTTCATGGCCTCGCGCGTCTCGACCTGCACCAGCACGCACTGCTCGTCGTTCGCCTTGCCGAGATAGCCGGGCGTGCGGCCGTAGCGGCTGGCGCGCGCCGAGACCGAGACGCCACGCACGCCGTGCGGCGGGTAGCGGGTCGCGGCGACCGCGCGCTTGGCCTCTTCGACGTTCTGCACGTAGGGAACGAGCAGCGCCTGCGCGCCGATGTCGAGGACGCGCTTGATGAGGACCGTGTCGTTCCAGGCCGGACGGACGATCGGCGTCGCCGTGCCGCCGCGCACCGCCTGCAACTGCCCGACCAGGTCGGGGATCTCGTTCGGCGAATGCTCGGTGTCGAGCAGGATCCAGTCGAAGCCGGAGTCCGAGATGATGTCGGCGGCGATGTTGCTGCACAGGCTCGACCACAGGCCGATCTGCAATTTGCCGGCGGCAAGGGCGTGCTTGAAGGCATTGCGCTGGAATTCAGTCGACATCACTCACCTCTTGAAGGACGAAACGGCAGCCTCAGACGAACTGGATGGCGAGCCCGCCGAGCGGGCCGAAATCGGCGTGCAGGGTATCACCTTTCTGCGCGAAGACGACCCGGGTGAACGAGCCGGCGAGCACGATGTGGCCGGGCTCGAGCGCATGGCCGTGCGCGCCGATCTTGTTGGCGAGCCAGGCGACGCCGAGCGCCGGATGACCGAGGACGCCGGCGGCAAGCCCCGTCTCCTCGATCTCCGAATTGCGGTACATGATGCCGCCGACCCAGCGCAGGTCGACGTCCAGCGGACCGACCGGACGGCCGCCCATGGCGATGCCGGCGGCGGCGCCGTTGTCGGCGACAGTGTCGACGATCTTGCGCTGGTCGAGCAGGCGCGCATCGACGATCTCGATCGCCGGCACGACGTACTCGGTCGCGCGCAGCACCTCGGCGAGACCGACGCCCGGGCCCTGCAATCGCTTTCCCATGATGAAAGCAAGCTCGACCTCGACGCGCGGTTTGCAATAGTCGGAGTGCTTCACCTTGGCGCCGTCGGCAATGATCTGGTCGTCGAGGATGTAGCCGTAGTCCGGCTCGTCGATCATCGAGGAACGCTGCATCGCCTTCGAGGTCAGGCCGACCTTGTGGCCGATCAGCTTCGCGCCGGCCTTGATCTTGCGCTGCGCGACGTCGGTGGAGATCGCGTAGCTGTCGTCGATGGTGATGTTGGGAAACGTGATGTGGAGCTGCGTCGCCTGCTTCTTGGTGCGGTGCGCCTCCATCAGGATGTCGGCGGCGGTGGTGCGTTCGGCCTGGGTCAGCATGGCGATGTCCTCGGGAGCGATGGCGTGGGCGGCAAGCTAGAGCGGCCGCGGCGCGCGGCGGCCTTGACCCGCATCAAAGCCCGCGCGGCTGCCGCGTAGCAAATCCCTGCGCGCAAGTCATCGGGCGCCGCACGCATGGCTCAATAGTGCGGCGGCGGCGGCTCGGGCTCGCCGGACGGAGCGTGCGCCTCCATCTCGGACACCTGCGCGCCGAGGCGCGCGATCTGCCGGTTGAGATCCTCGATCTGCTTCCACTGTGCGAGGATCGTGGCGTTCAAATCCTCGATCGTGCGCTCCTGCTCGGTCGCACGCATCTCCAGCGCGTCGATGCGCGCGGTCAGGGACTGGTTGTCGTTCATGGATCTCCCCTGCCCCTGAAAAGACTTGCGCCGCCGCTTGCGACAGCGGCGGCGCGTTGGCGCATCCGGATCAGTGCTTCAGCTTCGGATCGACGCCGAACTTGGCTTCGGTCTTCTGCGTGATCTCGTCGAGGCTCACGCCGTCCGCGAGTTCGATCAAGGTCATGCCGCCCTTCTTGCGGTCGATGGTGAAGACACCGAGATCGGTGATCACCATGTCGACGACGCCGGCGCCGGTCAGCGGCAGGTTGCACTTGTGCAGGAGCTTCGGCTCGTTCTTGGCCGTGTTCTCCATGATGACGACGACCTTCTTGACGCCGGCGACGAGGTCCATGGCGCCGCCCATGCCCTTCACCATCTTGCCGGGGATCATCCAGTTGGCGAGGTCGCCGTTCTCGGCGACCTGCATCGCGCCCAAGAGCGCGATGTCGATGTGGCCGCCGCGGATCATCGCGAAGGAATCCGCCGACGAGAAAAAACTCGTCGTCGGCAATTCGGTGACGGTCTGCTTGCCGGCGTTGATCAGGTCCGGATCCTCGTCGCCCTCATAGGGGAACGGGCCGAAGCCGAGCATGCCGTTCTCGCTCTGGAGCTGCACGGTCAT
>JBQCFB010000204.1:0-12270 GCA_051959715.1 Pseudolabrys sp. | reverse complement strand
GGCGCCGGCACGCCGTACTTCTGCTCGATCTGTTTGAACAGCGCGGCGTGCTCGGCCATCTTGCGCTGGCCGTTCGGGATGCGCGCGCCGCCGACCATGCGGTCGGAGAACTGGATGAAGGTCTGGTTGAAGACCGCCTGGCCGTTGTCGCGCTTGATGATGTTCGGATCGAAGTAGAGCTCGGGCGAGGCCTCGTCGATGATCCTCGCCGGGATGCCCGCCGCGCGGGCGTCCTTCTTGAATTGCGCCAGCCAGGCGTCGAAGTTGGCGGTGTTGCGGCAGCGCGCGGCGAAGGCCGGGCTGGCCGACAGGGCCGCCAGCAGCGTCAGGGCGACGGTGATCGTGAATTTGCGCATCGGGTCCGCCTGTTCGGGGATTTGACCTGTGAATCTGCCCGAGCGGCCGACCGGGTCAAGTTTGATCGGGGGAAAGCGTTAAGGCCCGTTTCGCCGCAAATCGTGGTGTTTTTGCGGGGCGGACGCGCCGCACGGCTTGACGCGGCTGCCGCCGGATACGACAGAAGGCCGCATGCAAGTTCTGGTGATCGGCGCCGGCGTGGTCGGCCTTGCAGCCGCCCGCGCGCTGGCGCTGCGCGGCCATGACGTCGTCGTCGCGGAGAAGGCCGACGCCATCGGCACCGGCACGTCCTCGCGCAACAGCGAGGTCATTCATGGCGGCATGTATTACGCGACCGGCACGCTGCGCGCCCGGCACAGCGTTCCGGGCCGCCGCATGATGTACGACTTCTGCGCCAGCCATGGCGTGCCGACCCGCAAGCTCGGCAAGCTGGTCGTCGCCGCGGACGACGCCGAGATCGCCAAGCTCGAGCAGATCGCAAAGCAGGGCGAGATCAACGGGGTCGAGGAGCTGCGCCTGATCGACGGCAAGGCGGCGCGCGCGCTCGAGCCGGAGGTCGTCTGCGCCGCGGCGCTGCACTCGCCCGAAACCGGCATCGTCGACAGCCACGGCTACATGCTGGCGCTGCGCGGCGACCTCGAGGATCGCGGCGGCATGATCGCCTTCAATACGCCGGTCGACGGCGTCGAGCGGCGCAACGGCCGGTGGATCGCGCGCTTCGGCGGCGCGGAGGCCGGCGACGCGGCGTTCGACGCGGTGGTCAACGCCGCCGGTCTGGGCGCGCAGACCGTCGCCCGCGCCATGCCGGACTATCCGGCCGACCGCGTGCCACGGCTCGTGCTGGCCAAGGGCAATTACTTCTCATATGCGGGCCGGCCCGCCTTCACGCGGCTCGTCTATCCGACGCCGATGCCTGGCGGCCTCGGCGTGCACGTCACGCTCGACATGGCCGGGCGCATGCGTTTCGGCCCCGACGTCGAGTGGATCGACGAAGAGAATTACGAGGTGAACCCGGCGCGCGCCGACATCTTCTATGCGCGCATCCGCACCTACTGGCCCCGCCTGCCGGACAATTCGCTGGCGCCGGATTATGCCGGCATCAGGCCGAAGCTGTCGGGCAAGGGCGAGCCGCAGGGCGACTTCATGATCGACACGCCGGCGGCGCACGGCCTGCCGGGGCTGGTCCAGATGTTCGGAATCGAATCGCCGGGGCTGACCAGCTCGCTGTCGCTGGGAGACGAAGTCGCCGCGGCGCTCGACGCCTAGCGGCTCTTCTCGAGCTGCGCGCTCTGCTGGTCCTTCGGCGCTGCGACCGAGCCCGTCACATCGCTGCGCGGCGTGCCGTAGTCCTGCGTCACGCGCAACTGCGACAGCGCCGCGCGCTCGATCTTGCCGATATTGGCGGTCGAGATCGGCGCAAGCTCTGCCTGCTTGCTGCGGCCGGCTTCCACCACAGTCATGCCCGCCTTGGTCGCGACCACGTCGCCCGGCTTGAGCGTCGTGTCATTGGCCACGTCGACATGCGCCAGGCCGAAGGCGGTGCGGCCGTTGCAGGTGCAGCCCGACACGACCTGCTTGCGATAGGCGAAGGCGTTGGGCAGGTCGGCGTAGCGGCTGCCGTCGCCCGTCGTCGCGTAATCGATGTTGCTGCCGGAATAGACGTGCGTCTCGGCGGCCGGGCAGAAGGAATGGCAGACATCGGCGGCGCTCATGCCGGGCCGCGCCTGGACCGGGAAGAAATGTCCGTCGCAGGTGCGCACGCAGAAGCCGCGCGACGGGCCGTTGTCACGGGTGACCACGCGCTCGCCGGGACGGTCGTCGTCGCTCAGCGCGCGGGCGAGGCTGGTGAAGGGATCGGCGAAGGAGTCGGCATGGCGCGGCGGCTCGGCGTGATGCCGGGGCGTGAAGGCATGACGCAGGCCGCCGAACAACTGGTCGAAGAAACCGGCCGAGGCCGGCGTCGGCGCGAACGTGGCCGCCGCGGCGATCACGCCGAAGGCCGCCATCAACGCCACCTGTTTACGAGCGGCCGCCATCCTGTCGCACCCTGCCTCCCGTTCCGCGCCGTTGCGGAACCGGGGTTTAAACGTGCGGGGTGGGCAGAAGTTCTGCCGGCGAAGCACCCGGCCACGCGAACGTGAGCAGAGCGCAGAAGCGGTAAAGGCGGGGTTAGCGGGGCGGTTTTAACTCAGAAATAGCGCCACCACAGATAGACGTGGCAGATGGCGACCGACACCAGCATCATCGGGAACGCGTAGAGCGTGTAGGTCATGAACTTGAACGGCACGCCGTTGCGCTCGCCGATGCCGGCGACCGTCAGGTTGGCCGAGGCGCCGATCAGGGTGCCGTTGCCGCCGAGGCAGGCGCCGAGCGAAAGGCACCACCAGAGCGGCTGGATATGGTCGGCGCCGCCGAAGGCCGGCGCCATGTTCTTGATCAGCGGGATCATGGTGGCGACGAAGGGGATGTTATCGACGATCGCCGACAACACCGCCGACGCCCACAAGATCGCGTAGCCGGTGGTCGAGATCTGCCCGCCGGTCGCCGCGACAAGCTTGTTGGCGAGCAGCGTGAGCAGGCCGCCGACGTCGACGCCGTGCACCACGACGAACAGGCCGATGAAGAAGAAGATGGTGATCCATTCGACATCGCCGAAGGTCGAGTGGATGTTGTGCGCCGCCTTCTCGGAATGGTGCGCCCAGTTGTCGAGCAGCATCAGGACCGCCGCGCCGAGCAGCGCGATCGTCGCCGGCTCGAGGTGCAACGGCCGCGCCAATATGAAGGCAACCATCACGATGGTGAGCACGGCGAGCGACTGCTTCAGGAGTCGCCAGTCCTCGATCGTGTCGACGGCCTTCATCGCCATCACGCGTTCTTCGGCGTCGTGCGAGGCACGCAGGTCCTTGCCCCACACGAAATGAATGATGACGGCCTGCACGACCATCACGACGATGATGATCGGCGTCAGGTGCCAGACGAAGTCGTTGAACGAGAGGCCCGCCTGCGATCCGATCAGGATGTTCGGCGGGTCGCCGATCAGCGTTGCGGTGCCGCCGATGTTGGAGGCGAAGATCTCGGCGAACAGGTAGGGATAGGCCGGCACTTTCAACGTCGTGCAGATCGCCAGCGTCACCGGCACGATCAGCAGCACGGTGGTGACGTTGTCGAGGAAGGCCGACAGGACGGCCGTGGTGATCTGCAGGATGAAGAGGATGCCGGCCGGATGCGCGCGCGCCGCCTGCGCCGACCATACGGCGAGATACTGGAACATGCCGGACCGGCGCGAGATCGACACCAGGATCATCATGCCGGTGAGGAGGCCGATGGTGTTGAAGTCGACGCCGCGGATCGCCTCTTCCTGGTCGAGCACGCCGACCACGATCATGACGCCGGCGCCGATCAGCGCGACGATGGCGCGATTGACCTTCTCCGACATGATGATGGCGTAGGTCGCCGCCAGGACGCAGGTCGACACCCACATCGGGCTGAGACCGAAAAAGACGTGAGACGCCGCGTGCGCCGGCATGGTCGGATTCCCCCCCAAGGAACGTCCCGGGCGTTCGCGGCCGTCGACGGTCCGCACGCCCGCTTTTTGATGCCCCGGAAAGTCCGGCAAGCGGCAGATCAAGTCAAGGCAGGATCAGGATCGGCGCGATCGGCAGCAGGGTCAGGAGGAGGAAGAGCGGCAGCAATATTGCGGCCGACCAGCCGATATAGCCGAAGAAGCTCGGCATGCGGACGCCGCGCTCGGTGGCGATGGCCGTCACCATCAGGTTCGGCGCGTTGCCGATATAGGTGAGCGCGCCCATGAACACCGCGCCGAGCGAGATCGCGGCGAGCGTGCCGGAGAGCGGCCCCATCAGCTCGCGCGCCTCGCCGCCGGCGAGCTCGAAGAAGACGAGATAAGTCGGCGCATTGTCGAGGAAGGCCGAGAGGCTGCCGGTCAGCCAGAAATAGGCGGCCTCGTGCGGCGCGCCGTTCCTCGTCGTGACCGCGTCCAGCAAAGGCGCGAACACGCCGTCGCGTCCGGCATTGAGCATCGCCAGCACCGGAATGATGCAGACGAAGATGGCGGCGAACAGCTTCGCCACTTCGCGGATCGGCTCCCAGGTGAAGCCGTTGGCGTCGCGATGCTCGTCCGGCGTCAGCCACAGCGAGGCGAGTGCGATGAGGATCAGGGCGGCGTCGCGGGCGAGGTTCTGCGCTTCGAGCGCGGTGCCGGCGACGGTGACGGCGATGCCGGGTTTCCACAGCGCCGAGGCGAGGATCGCGCCGATGATCGCCGCCAGCAGCGGCAGGTTGACGAGGCCGTGGACGCGGATCATCGAGACGTCCCGATCGAGTCCGGATGTCTCGCGCCGAAAAAATACGACATCGATCGCGTAAAAGATGGCCAGCAGCAGCGCCGCCGCGATCGCCGTCTGCCGCCACAAGTGCGCGGCCGGCCAGAAGAAATCGACGCCGCGCAGGAAGCCGACGAACAGCGGCGGATCGCCGAGCGGCGACAGCGCCCCGCCAATATTGGCGACCAGGAAGATGAAGAAGACGAAAATGTGCACGTTGTGCTTCCGCCCCGCATTGGCGCGGATCAGGGGCCGCACCAGGATCATTGCGGCGCCGGTGGTGCCGACGATGCTGGCGATGACGGTGCCGAAGGCGAGCACGCCTGTATTGGCGAGCGGCCGGCCGCCGAGATTGCCGGTGACCAGCAATCCGCCGGCGACCGTGTAGAGCGCGAACAGGAGGATGATGAAGCTCATGTACTCGGCGAGCATCGCGTGCACGAAGCCGGCGAATGCGGCGGGCACGCCGAAGGCGAGCGCCATCGGCACGAGCGTGACGAGCGCCCAGCCGCCGGCAATCTTGCCGTAATGGCGATGCCAGAGGCCAGGAAAGAACAGCGGGCCCGTCGCGATGGTGAGGAGCAGGGCCGCGAAAGGCAGGGCCCAGACGAGGCCCATGGCTGCGCCGGGAAGGCCGTCCTCCGCGAGCGCAGCCTCCGGCGTCGTCAGCACCGCCGCAAGGCCGATCAACAAGGTGTAGGCCGTCCGCCGCACGATCATCGGCGCTGCCTAACAGCCGCCTGCGCGCGCGACAATGCGACGGTTTGCGTCGATCGGCCGCGGCGTGGAATGATCGCGGTCCGGTCCTTGCAAGGGAGGGCAGCATGGCCAAACGATTTCTCAATCCGAAGACGATGGCGCCGCCGCCGGGCTACACCTACGTCGTCGAGACGACCGGCCCCGGCCGCACCGTCTACATCGCCGGCCAGCTCGGCCTCGACCTCGAGAACAAGCTCGTCGGCGGGCCGGGCGATTTCGCCGCCCAGTGCGAGCAGGCCTTCGCGAACCTCCGTCACGCGCTGGCCGCGGTCGGGGCGACCTTCGCCGACGTCGTGAAGATCAACAACTACCTCGTCGACATGGCGCATATCGGCCTGTTCCGCGCCGCGCGCGACAAGCATCTCAACATGAAGGCGCCGCCGGCCTCGACTACGGTCGCGATTTCGCAGCTTGCCCGCCCCGGTGCGCTGTTCGAGATCGAGGCGATCGCGGTGCTGCCGCCGGCAAAGCCGCGGGCGAAAGCGGCGGCGCGCGGCCGCTCGTCGAAGAAGAAATCGCGCCGGCGGTAGCGCCGGAAGCCGGTTCCCGATAGACGCGCGGGCGCCATGCCGAAATGGTCTGGCGGCGGCGGCTGCGCGCGTCTATGGAGTGGCCGCCTTCCTCAGCCCGTCTTGAAAGCTCCTCATGCGCATCACCGCCATCGACGACATCGTCGTGCCGATCTCCTCGGCCATCGCCAACGCCTATATCGACTTCTCGCAGATGACGGCGAGCGTGGTCGCGATCCACACCGACGTCGTCCGCGACGGCAAGCCGGTGGTCGGCTTTGGTTTCAACTCCAACGGCCGCTACGCGCCGCAGGGCCTGCTGCGCGAGCGCTTCATCCCGCGGCTGAAGGCCGCGAAGGCGGAGGAGATCGTCGACGCCCGCGGCATCCTCGATCCGGTCAAGTGCTGGTCGGCGATGATGAAGAACGAGAAGCCCGGCGGGCACGGCGAGCGCTCGGTCGCCGTCGGCGTGCTCGACATGGCACTGTGGGATGCGGTGGCGAAGGCGGAAGGCGTGCCGCTGTGGCGGCTGCTGGCCGACCGCTACAACAATGGCAACGCCGACAAGACCGCCTGGGTCTATGCCGCCGGCGGCTATTACTACCCGGAGAAGGACATCCAGGGTCTCCAGGACGAGATGAAGCATTATCTCGACCTCGGCTATTCGACGGTGAAGATGAAGATCGGCGGCGTGCCGCTCAAGGATGACTTGAAGCGCATCGAGGCGGCGCTGAAGGTGGTCGGCGGCAAGGGCGAGAACCTCTGCGTCGACGTCAACGGCCGCTACGATCTCGACGAGGCGCTCGCCTGCGGCGACGCCATCGCGCAATACGGGCTCAAATGGTACGAGGAGCCGCTCGATCCGCTCGACTACCTGCTGCACGCCGCGCTGGCGACGCGCTATCGCGGACCGCTCGCCACCGGCGAGAACCTGTTCTCGATGCAGGACGCGCGCAACCTGATCCGCCACGGCGGCCTGCGCGCTGACCGCGACTGGCTCCAGTTCGATCCGGCGTTGTCCTATGGCCTCGTCGAGTACATGCGCACGCTCGATATGTTGCGCATGCACGGCTGGTCGCCGCGCCGCTGCGTGCCGCACGGCGGCCATCAGTTCGCGCTCAACATCGCGGTGGGCCTGGGTCTCGGCGGCAACGAGTCGTATCCGCAGGTGTTCGCGCCGTTCGGCGGCTTCGCGGACAACTGCAAGGTCAGCGACAGTCGCGTGCCGATGCCGGATGTGCCGGGCATCGGCTTCGAAGCGAAGAACGCGCTCTACGCGGTGATGAAGGGGATGCTCTGAGCGTTCGCCGGGTCTATTGCTGCGAAGCCTGCGCCAACGGCGCCGGCTTTCGTCGCATCCAGCCGAACAACACCGCCAGGAAACGCCCGAACGGCGAAAGGAATTCGCCGCTGATCGTGTGCGCCTCGGGGATGGCGGGCTCGACGCCGTAGGTCAGGCGCTCCGGCATCTTCGCCGGAATGTGGAGCGTGCCGAACATCCAGTCGAAGACCGCCAGGCAGCTTCCGAGATTCTTGTTGAAGTGCGCCGGATTGGTCGAGTGGTGGATCTGGTGATGCGCCGGACTCACGAAGATGCGGCCGGCCAACCCACGGAACGCGATCCAGATGTGCGAGTGCTGCAAGTGCACATAGGCGTGGATGAACAGCACGAGCAGGATGTTCGTGCCTGACAGAGCGTACTGGTAGGTCGTGTCGCCGAACGAGTAGGCGGCGATGCCGTTGGCGACCGCTGCCGTCGCCGCGAGGATGTGGCCGAACACCAGGGTGTCGAGCGGGTGCACGCGGAAGGTCGTCAGTGGCGTCAACACCTCCGCGGTGTGGTGCACCTTGTGCACCTCCCACAGCGCCGGGACGCGGTGCTTGATGTAGTGGTCGAGCCAGTAGCCGAACTCGTAGGCGAGGAACAGAATGACGGTCACGCCCGCGCGTTGGACGAAGGCGGGCAGTGCCGACGGCGTCACCGGGCCGAACGTCGCGACAAGACCGTTGAGCATGCCGTTCGTCAGGAATTGATAGGACAGTCCGGCCAGGCCGAAGATGCCGCCATAGACGAAGCAGTTGAACAGCAGCCAGCCAATGTCGGCGGACGTCGAGCGATGGAAGAGGATTCGCCGCGGAAACAGCGCGCGCAGCAATAGCCTCGGCTTGATGCGCCCGCGCCGGCGGATTTGCCGAATGGTGAGGAAGGCCGCGGCGATCACGAGCGCGCATGCCAGCGACGTCAGCGAGATCTGCGAGCCGGCCGAGAACAACAGATCGTAGGCGTGATGGACGATGCCGGTGAGGCCGGCCGCGATCCGTTCCATGTGCGTGGTCCGCGCGTGCAAAAAGCCGCGGCCATCCTGCGCGAGCGCGATTAAGGACTTGTTAAGCCGCGCCGGACGGCTCTAGCGCCGGCCTTCCAGGGCCATGCGCATGGCGAGCGCGCCGAGCATGGTGCCCATCACCCAGCGCTGCGCCAGCAGCCATTTCGGCCGCGCCATCAAGAACGCGGCGATCGAGCCTGCGGCGCAGGCGATCGACATGTTGATGGTGATGCTGATCGCGATGTGCAGCGAGCCGAGCGCGATCGATTGCACCAGCACGTCGTGCGACGGGTCGATGAAGTTCGGCAGCAGCGCCAGATAGAAGATCGCCATCTTCGGGTTGAGCAGGCTGGTGAGGAGCCCCATCAGGAACAGCCGCCGCGTGCTGGCGACCGGCAGCGTCCTCACCTGGAACGGCGACTTGCCGCCGGGACGCAGCGCCTCGAAGGCGAGCCAGGCGATGTAGGCCGCGCCGACGAAGCGCAGCGCGTCATAGGCGTAGGGCACCGCGAACACGATCGCCGTCAGCCCGAACGCCGCGCAGAGCAGATAGGCGACGAAGCCGAGCGCGACGCCGGAATAGGCGATCAGGCCGGCGAGCCTCCCTTGCGTGATGGCGCGCGAGATCATGTAGATCATGTTCGGCCCGGGCGTCAGCACCACGGCGACGGCGAGCGAGGCGAAGGCGAGCAGGTTTGTCGTCGTCGGCATCAGTGCGCTTCGTCCCAGTTGTCGGCAGCCCGGGCGTCGACCTGGAGCGGCACGTTGAGCGCGATCGCCGGATGCGGCGCGCCTTCCATGACCTCGCGCACCAGGGCGATGGTATCGGCGACTTCCTTCTCCGGCGCCTCGAAGATCAGTTCGTCGTGCACCTGGAGCAGCATCTGCGCCTTGAGCTTCGCCTCGGCGAGCGCCGGCTCGATGCGGATCATGGCGCGGCGGATGATGTCGGCGGCCGATCCCTGCAGGCGCGCATTGATGGCCGCGCGCTCGTTGAAGGCGCGGAGCGACGGGTTCGATGCCTTGATGTCCGGATAGTGGCACTTGCGCCCGAAAATGGTGAGCACGTAGCCGTGGTCGCGGCAGTAGTCGCGCGTCGCGTCCATGTAGTCGCGGATGCCGGGGAAGCGTTCGAAATACTTCTTGATGTACTCGCCCGCCTCGCTGCGCTCGATGCCGAGCTGCGCGGCCAGTCCGAAGGCCGAGATGCCGTAGATGATGCCGAAATTGATCGCCTTGGCGCGCCGGCGCACCTCGCCCGGCATGTCCTTCACCGGCACGCCGAACATCTCCGACGCCGTCATCGCGTGAATGTCGACGCCGTCCTTGAAGGCCTGACGCAGGGTCGGTACGTCCGCGACCTCGGCGAGCAGGCGCAACTCGATCTGCGAATAATCGGCCGAGATCAGCTTCGTGCCCGGCGCCGCGACGAAGGCCTTGCGGATCTTGCGGCCGTCCTCGGTGCGGACCGGGATGTTCTGCAAGTTCGGCTCGGACGACGACAGCCGCCCGGTCGAGGTCGCGGCCAACGCATATGAGGTGTGCACGCGCTTGGTGGTCGGATTGACGTAAGTCGGCAGCGCCTCGGTATAGGTCGAGCGCAGCTTCGACACCTGCCGCCAGTCGAGGATCTTGCGCGGCAGCTCGTGGCCCTGCTCGGCGAGCTCCTCGAGCTCGCGCGCCGTCGTCGACCATTGCCCGGTCTTGGTCTTTGAGCCGCCCGGCAGGCCCATCTGGCCGAACAGGATGTCGCCGAGCTGCTTCGGCGATCCGACGTTCACCTGCGTACCGGCGATGGTGTTGATCTCGCCCTCGAGCGTCACCTGCTTCTTGCCGAAATCGTTCGACAGCCGCGACAGCACGGCCTGGTCGATGGCGATGCCGCGCTCTTCCATGCGCGCGAGGACCTGCGGCATCGGCCGCTCCAGCGTCTCGTAGACGGCGGTGACGTGCTCCGCCGCCATGCGCGGCTTCAGCGCGCTCCACAGCCGGATCGCCGCGTCGGCGTCCTCCGCCGCATAGGAAGCGGTGCGCGGGATCGGCGTCGCTTCCGGTGTGAACAGCGCCTTGTCCTTGTTCTTGACGCCGGTAAAGCGCGACGGCTCGCGGCCGAAATAGCGCTCGCCGAGGGCGATCGTGTCGTGCGCGCCCCTGCCGGCGTCGAGCACGTAGGACATCAGCATTACGTCGTCGATGGCCCCGATGCGGATGCCGCGCGTCGCCAGCACCAGCCCGTCGCGCTTCACGTCGTGGCCGACCTTGGTGACGCTCTTGTCTTCGAGGACGGCTTTCAGCGCGGCGAAGGCTTCGCGCTCTGGAATCTGCCCGGCGCAGAGCTTGGCGGCGAACAGTCCGGTCGCCTCGCTGTCGCTCGCCTCGCGATGCCCGAGCGGCAGATAGGCCGCTTCGTTCGGCGCCACGGCCAGCGCAATGCCGCACAACGCGGCATGCATCGGGTCGATGCCGTTGGTCTCCGTCTTGATCGCCAGCACGCCGGTGTCATGCGCGCGGGCGATCCATCGATTGAGGTCGTCGAGCGTCTCGACGACGGCGTACTTCGCCGCGTCGAACTTGGCGCCACGAAGTGCCTCGACGCGCCTGGTCGCCAGGGAAATCGGTGTCAGCGCCTCGACCGGGCCGGGTGCGCCGTGCGCCACGGTGCGCGGTTGCGGAGCATCGAGTGCGAGCTGGCCCTGGCCGCCGCCACGGCCCGCGGGTGCAGGCGTTGCAGCCGGGCTCGCGTCGACCTGCGCGGCATCGACGCCGCTGTTCTCGGCGACCCGCTGCGTCAGCGTCTTGAAGCCCATCGACTTCAGGAAGGCTATGAGGTGCTTGTAGTCCGGCTCGTGCACACCGAGGTCTTCGATCGGCACCGTGAGCGGCACGTTCTGGTCGAGCGTGACGAGCTTCTTGGAGATGCGCGCAAGCTCGGCATTGTCGATCAGGCTCTGGCGGCGCTTCTCCTGCTTGATCTCGGAGGCGCGCGCCAGCACGGTTTCGAGGTCGCCGAACGTGTTGATCAGCTCGGCCGCCGTCTTCGGCCCGATGCCGGGCACGCCGGGGACGTTGTCGGATGAATCGCCGATCAGCGACTGCACCTCGATCACCTTGTCGGGGCCGACGCCGAACTTCTCCATTACTTGCGGAATGCCGATCTTCACGTCCTTCATCGTGTCGTACATGACCGTGCAGTCGTTCACGAGCTGCATCAGGTCCTTGTCCGACGAGACGATGGTGGCGGTCGCGCCGGCCTCGCCGGCCAGCCGCGCATAGGTCGCGATCAGGTCGTCAGCCTCGTAGCCGGCAAGCTCGATGCACGGGAGCTGGAAAGCGCGCACCGCGTCGCGGATCAGCGGGAATTGCGGGATCAGGTCGTCGGGCGGCGGCGGCCGGTGAGCCTTGTACTCCTTGTACATCTCGGTGCGGAACGTCTTCTCCGACTTGTCGAAGACGACGGCGAGATGCGTCGGCTTGTCGTCGGGCTTCATTTCCTTCAGCAGCTTCCACAGCATGGCGCAGAAGCCGTAGACCGCGTTGACGTGAACGCCCTCGGGCGTGCGCGGCTCGAACCGGATCGCGTGATAGGCGCGGAAAATGTAGCCGGAGCCGTCGACCAGGAAGACGTGGTCGCCCTTCTTGACCGGGCGCGCGCCCGCAGGGGCGGTAATGGCCGCTGCGGCGTCTGCTTTGGCGGCGGGCTTCGCGGCGGCCTTCGGCGCGGCCTTGGACTTCGACTTGGCGGATGTCGGCATGCCGGCAATGTGGGCCGTCGCGCCGGCTTAATCAATCGCTGCGGCCGTGGCGGTATCCACAGCCAAGGACGGCCGAAAAATGGCCGTCAACCAAGACTTGTCTCGGCATGACAGGGACGCGCCAGGAACTCGCCATGCCGGAAGGCGTCTGCTATTTGAGACCCACCCCGGGTTCGGCCGTCAGTCCCGAATCCCCATCACCATGGAGACGGTATGCGCGTTG